>JAZLKZ010000064.1:0-7127 GCA_045597845.1 Bacteroidales bacterium
CAGAGCCCGTTTCCTCGTCCAGCCGCAGTACAAAATTAGTGATCTTTTTTAAAACCAAGGATTGAAATGAAAATATTTGTCTAACTTTGCACCGCATCCCTGAAGTCTACAGACTTCGGACACACTGGTTGAAACACTACCAAGGTATTTCGCCACAAATGGATTTACACAGACCTCCTTTTTCAAATCAGCGAAGCATTGGATTATGACTTCTTCAAATTGTGCTCAGAGTATTATCACGCCAAAAAAGGTGAAAAAAACGACCGATGAATTGATAGCAATTTTCCAAAAAATCGGGAAGAATAGCACCATGCAAAGCCCTGATAATAAAAAAGATTGATATATTTTTGTGGCGAATCATTATTAACATAACCCGATGGGTGCAATGGAATATAACCGCACAAAATATATAATGAAAAAAGTAATTGTGATTTTTTTATCAGTTTTGGGTTTCGCATTTGCTTCAATTGCACAAAATGGTGCTATTGGTGTTCGTCTCGGTGGAGGCAATGCCTTGTATAATGCCGAGATTTCAGGTCAAATACCCGTGGGTAATAATCGAATTGAACTCGACCTTGGTTTCAGTGGCAACGAATACATCAATTTGGCGGGTATTTATCAGTGGACAGGACCAATTGCTGGCAATTTTGGTTGGTATGTCGGTCCTGGTGTCAACCTTGGTTTCTGCATTCACCATGGCTTCGGCATCGCTGCAATCCTTCAAGGTGGCTTCGAATATGATTTCTCATCCATCCCATTGCAGTTAACATTGGATGCTCGTCTGTCATGGGACTTTATCAGGAGAGAGGGCTGTGTTTACAAAGGCTTCGGCTGGGGTGTCGCTTTGGGCGTTCGTTATAGACTCTGAAAAATGTATTTCTAAATGGATAACAGAAAATATAATCAATCATTAAATAAACAAAAACCGATGTGCCCGATGGGATATAACTGGGCAATTGAAACAATGAAAAAAATAGTAAAATTAGTATTGGCTTTTGTTACAATTAGTACTTTACTGACAAGTTGTGGAGCAATTAAACCAAGCAGCTTTGTGAGAGCTACTGACGGCGGGTCGTGGAGTTCAATCATGATTAGGGAAGACATGTCCTATGACCAAGCTTTTAATGAAGTTCTTGATGTAGTTGCAAAGCGCTTCGAAATGGACATGATTTCTAAAGATGGCGGCTATGGAAGGACGAACTGGAGTTATACCTGGAACGACAGAGGAAGGTACTATGAAAAATATAGAACTCGCGTGATTTTCAAGTTCTCAAATGATAGAAAAAAGGTTGACATCAAAACTGAAGCAGAATTTGGTGGAGAACCAAGATGGATTAGGGGTTTCGACACACGTTTGTTGAGTACCATCAAGCAAGACATTTCAGGTGCTGTTGGTCGCACGGTACTTTAAGTTAATAATCAGCAAATTCAATAAAAATGAAAAACAAGTTATTAATTATTGCATTATTTGTTATTTCGGCGGTTGCTCTGTCGAGTTGTGGCGCATATAAAGATGTGGCGCAAACAAATCTTCAGGCGATGTTGAACCAACGTTTTCAAGTTGTTCGTACCCCACAGCAACAGTTCTACGATTTAACTTTTGGCCTCCAAGTGATGGTCAATCCTACTCAACCACAAATGATAACGGACAAGAATATCTATCAAATGTCCAATTCGGGCATCTTCCATACTCCTACTATATCATATGTTCGGTCGATGGGATTCAAGGAAATGAATTCTGGACAGGACTACACATTGACAATAACACTTAATAAGGTGGATGTTAACACGTGGAATGGAAAGGTAGATGTCAATCTTGGCGTAAAAATGACCGACGCATCAGGATCAGTCATCTTTACTCAAGAAGCTATGACAACAGGGACTGGTGTTGCAAATGTGCCAAAATGCTTGAATGAGACTTATACTCAAGCTTTGGAGCAGATTAATTGGGCTCAGATTGCTTCATTCCTCAAAGTGGAGAAATTAGCTAAGCAAGAGCCGAACAAACAAGTTGAAGGGTTGGGAACGACGGCTCTGGAGCAAACCATCATCCGTTGGGACGTACAGTCGCGCCCACAAGGGGCAGATGTCTTTTGGCGTGTGGTGAGCAAAACACCAGAAGTGAAAAGTACGAGCAACAAGTATCTCCAAACTACACCTTACGAAGCCACAAAGGCATTGGACATTCGTGGTCTCTCATACCAAACTTCTGGCAGTGTACGCATCATTCTGCGTTGCGAAAAAGATGGTTACTTGCCTCAAGAAAAGGAATTCGACGTGCGCATGGTACTGGACCAAGAAGAGATTTCAGCATTCTTCAGGCTGGTGAAGGAGGAATGACATTGTCACTATGCACCGACCGAGAACATCCTACCACTTCGAAATCACCACTTCCGAAAGGACGATGCATGTGTTCGGAACGGTTATGTCTCATTCGGATGAAGGGACTTGGGTTGATATTTGGTATCCCGAGGAGCCTTCCCTGACGCAGAGGATTCGAGTTTCGCATCAAGACATTTCGAGAGCTGTCGAAGTGTTAGTTCGGGAACGTATGGAAACGGCTTTCGCCACGGAAAAGCCGTTTTCTTTCCTGTGTTTGGTGTAGCAAAGACTGGCAATCATACGAAAATCGGCCCAAATCCACATTGGTTTGGGTCGGTTTTTTTGTACCGAACCAAGCCGTTTTCACATTTTCTGGACATAATTTCCGGCGATTTTACACATTTTCTGGACATAATTTTCATCGATTTTACACATTTCATGTTTTTTGTGGGGTAGAGATGGTGTGCACACCGTCTCTACAAAGGCAAACAAAAAAATCCAGCAGCCTCAAACTGCTGGATTTTTTTCTGTCTCTGCGACATCAACGTGTTTGTTTCGTCGGAACCATTCGGTGATGTCTTTCACGCGGCCGTCGGCCAGGCGTTTCATCATGCGTTGGTTGGTGGTCGCGCTGTCCAAAGGACCAAGCTCAGCCACGTAACGTCCCACTTTGATGTAGTCAAAATGGTCGGTCGAGACATTTTTCGGCAGGTCGTTCTTGCCCGAATACCAGGCCACCTTGATCTTATGGTCGTTTTTCACCTGGCGGGCCAATTGGGCCACGCTTTCCGGTTCATTGTCGCCGCCCATGAAGCACACGCAGGTGATGCCCGACTTGTATTGCTCCACAAGACGGTTCAATTCATTGTTGTCCAAAGGCTTACCTTCGTCTTTCCACAAATACTTGCTGTGGCAACCTGGGCATTGGTTGGGACAGTTGGAAATATTGATGGCGAGCGTCACCTCGTCAGGGACTTCCTGAAAGACGACATCAAAATTGGCGTATTTTAGCATCTGTCCATCTCCATTTTTCCATAGTAACGGCGGCCGGCTTCCTCTTGGCGTGGCTCGCTGAAATTGCTGACGCGCTTCAGGTAACCGATGATGCGGGTCAGGTAGTCGATGTTGTGGCTGTGGCACTCGGGGCACTCTTTCAGGTAGCGCTTGTCGATGTGGCCGCAGTCGTTGCAAATGGTGTTCGGGATGTTGAAAGTGAAGTAGTTGCAGCCTTCGCGGGCAGCCACACGCAGCAGCTGGCGGTACTGCTCCTTGGTGAGGTGTTCCTCAAGGTTGCAGTGCAGGGCCGAGCCACCGGTGAGGTGCTTGATGTACTTCTCGCCGTGGAGGCGGAACTTGTCGAGGACGTTGGTGTTGGGGTCTTCCACGATGTAGAAATAACTGTTGTAACAGTCGCGGTGCACCTCGTAGCCGTCTTCCTTGTCCCACTTGGCATGTTTCACGCCTACGTTCTCTGCGGGGATCATCTCGCAGTTGAACATCAGGCCGTCTTTCTTCGAGTAGTACTTCTTGTTGTAGCGCTCGATGAGGCCCAGCACATCCTGCACGAACTTCTCGTAGTCCGGGTTGTCCGAAATCTTGATCTTCAGGGACTCGGCGGCTTCCACGAGGCCGTTCACGCCGATGGTGAGGTACTGGCGACCCAGGTTGATGTAGCCGGCGTCGAACAGCGGCAACATACCCTTGCTTTGCAGTTCCTTCAGGTTCTCGTTGTAGCAGATTTGCACCTTGTGGCAAAGGTCGACGATTTCCTCAAGGAAGGTGAGGTAGTGCATATTGTTGCGTGCGGCATACTGGATGCAGCGGTTGAGGTTGATGGTAAGCACGCTCTTCGAGCCTGTGCTGACGCCGCCGGCACCGAGGGTGTAGCTGAAGCCGTTATCTTGGATCTCGTTGCGCAGGCGGCAGCACGACGACAGCGAGTCGGCGTTGTCGCTGAGGTAGGTGAAGAACGAGTGGCCTTCGGCATACATCTCGGCGGTGAAGTCGCCCCATTCCTTGTCGATGACATCGCCGTCTTTCGAGAGCAACGCCATCGTTTCTACCGGGAAGGTGAGCACGCTCTTCAGACGCTCGGCGTTGAACCACTTCATGAAACGCTTCTGGAGCCAGCTCAATGACTCCCAGTCGGGTTGCGAGCCGTCGGGGAAGTAGAAGTTGCCGAACAACGACTCGAAGTAATACTTGTCGTAGTAGGCGATGTTCCAGAACACCGACTGATAGTTCCTTGCGCCTGCAGGTTGGTTCAAGGAATAGACGATCTGCTGGAAGCAGTCGGTGATGACCTTGTCGATGGTGCGTGGTTTCACCGAGAAGTCGACCACCTGGTCGGCGCGCTTGTAGTAGTCCTTGCCGTAGTCGAGTCCGGTGAAATAGTTCATATACATCAGGAACTCCGGCGTGGCGCAGGCACCAGAGAGTTGCGTCGACACCATGAACACCATATTAATGAAGCCACCGCAGAACGAACGCAGCTTGGTGGGGGCGGTGCTGTTGCCGCCGATAGAAGCCGTGCCTTCGTTGAGCCAGGGATACATGGTGATGGAGGCGCAGTAGTTGGCCAGCGAAGTCTCGTCGTTCTTGTAGATGAAGTGGTTGTTGAGCAGGTAGAGGTAACGGTCCGCAAGTTCCTTGCCGTACACTTCCTTGATGCGGTCGGTCAGCAGGCGGCGGTTGATGCGGATGAAGCTCGACTTGGGCAGCTCGCCGATGAGCGTGGCAATGTTTTTCTTCTCCACATTGGCGTTGGCGTCGTATTTCGAGCCAGTGGCCGCGTTGGAAGCATTGCAGTAGTTGCTCAAGAAGTCGATCTTCTCGCGAATCTCGCGGTCTTCGGTGTGTTTTTGGCGGTACAGGATGTAGTTTTTGCCCACAGTGTAATACTGTTCGGCCATCAACGCCGTCTCCACCTGGTTTTGGATCTCCTCCACGGTGATGCCGTTGGTCACGCGGACGCGACTCAAGATGCCGTTGAGGTCCTCATCGGTGGCATAGAATCCCGATGCGAGAAAGGCTTTACTGATGGCGACTTTGATTTTTTCGAGTGAGAAGGCTTCCTGCTTGCCGTCTCTCTTGGTAATGTACAATCCTCCGTTGCTCATATAATGTGCTCGTTTTCAAATTTTTGCGTTATTATAAACGCAGAATATATCTGTTTTTCGTATTATCCGCACACTTCCCTTACTTCCCGAGGGCCATAGTGCTCATCGTTCACAAGGCAGGTCTTCTGACTCGCTCCCGCTCAAACTGCCTTCCCGTCGAGGTCATCCCACGACAGTGGCGGGGGTTGTTCGGCGTTTCCTGAAGCTCACAGCTACGGGTATAGTCCCTGATTTTCACAGGGTTCCCTATTAATCTCCTCCGAAGAACCTTGTTTTGCAAAGGTATATCATTTTGGTTTTTCCGACCAAATTAATTCTCATTTTTTTTGTCAACAAAATTATCAACAGGGTTAATTGGGTGATTATTACTATTTTTGCAGAACGTTTGAATTTGAACTTGGAATGAAAAAACATATACATCTCACCAGGATAGGACTGTTGGTTGTTTTGATGGCGTTGGTAGTGGCTTGCTCACCCTCGGTGAAGGTCCCTGAGCCTTCGGTTCCTGAGCTTGTCGAAGGAGTCGAAGGGCCGTCAAAAGAACTGTGCGCCATTGACAGCCTGATGTGGCGGCGGGCTGACAGTGCTTTTGTGCTGCTGCAGGAGTTTGTGGTTAGTCCTGAGGCGGAAAAACTGGATACCTTTAACGGGCACTACTGCCAGTTGCTGATTTCGGAACTGCTGTATAAAAACGACTGTGAGCAAACCAACCGCGAGGAATTGCTTCAGGCCGTATCCTATTTCGACAGCCTCGTGCGGCCGACTCCCCCTTTTAAGGGGGGCGGGGGGATTAAAAAAGACCTCACCCCCAACCTCGTATTCTTGGATGCCCGAGCCCACTACATCAAAGGTGTGGGTTATTACGAAAAAAGCATTATAGTAGAAGCCTGTGCGGAATACATGAAGGCTTTGGAAGTGATGGAGGATCATTTTGAGGAGAAAGAACTGGTAGGGAAAAAGGCTCAGTTTATGACATATATTTATAACCGTCTTGGAGATATGTTTGAGGAACAGTTGTTGGCCGAACCTGCCATTGCTTGCTATAAACAAGCGTTGTTTTATTGTAAACGGGAGCCAACTTCCATTTATGGAATACCTGTTTTATTATATAGTTTGGGAATACAATATGAAATTGCAAACCAGAAAGACAGTGCAGCCTTTTATTATAACGAAGCATTGGAGAACATGCCTGATTTTGACAATATTCATTACAGGGATATTGTTACCGCAAAGTCTGTATTAGCATATAATTTAGGTTTTTGTGTGGATTCTGTCATTAACAATCTAAAATATGTAATTTCACTTACCTCTGATGTACATGAAAAAACATATAGGTATTTAACTCTTGGGAACATATTGTTTGAAAGCAGAATGTATGATTCTTCTCGATTCTATTTGGAAACTGTCTTTGAGCAACAAGATGACATACAATCTAGAATTGTGGCCGCCGAAAACTTGTGTAGCATATTTCAAAAAGAAGGCGATTCTGTAAAAGCTCGAAAATATTCTTCATATCTTGCCGATTTTACTATGGCAGAAATTGAAAAGGGCAATTCTAAATAAAACTCTTTGATAATCAGATAAATATTTGTATATTTGCCACAAATTTAAAGAGAAAATGGACACGTACAAAAGGGCATACAGAAAGCTTGGCAACCAAGGTTTATTTGATTCGGAAGAAAGAAC
>JAZLKZ010000065.1:0-23754 GCA_045597845.1 Bacteroidales bacterium
ATTATGCAGGTTCCATCAGAGGCTGCCCGAAGTTGGTATCTCAAAGAAGCATCGGAGCAAATGTGGAGTTACGCCACGTTGAACAGAAACATCTCTACGCAGTACTACGAACGTCTGTTGATGTCGCAACAAAAAGAACCCGTTGTGGCCGAGATGAAGGCACTGACAAAGGATTTTGATGCCGATAAATTGGAATTTATCAAAAATCCCGTGGTAGTAGAGTTTTTGGGAATGTCGCCGGCCAAGGCATTTATGGAGAATGAATTAGAAAAATCCATACTCAATAACCTGCAACAATTCTTGCTCGAAATGGGCAAAGGTTTTTCGTTTGTGGAGCGTCAAAAATTGGTTCGGACAGAAAACGATAATTACTTCATCGACCTCGTTTTTTACAATTTCCGCCTCAAGTGCTTTGTGCTTGTTGATTTGAAAGTGGGCAAAATAACTCATCAAGATGTGGGGCAAATGAAAATGTATGTGAATATGTACGACAAAATGATGCGTGACGAGGACGACAATCCTACGCTTGGCATTGTTCTTTGCTCCGAAACGGATGAGGATATTGCCGAATTTTGGCTCAACGATGAGCAGAACATCTTTATGTCAAAGTACATGCTAATGCTTCCTACAAAACAAGAGTTAAAACAAGAAATAGAACGCCAAAAGGCTATTTTTGCCTTGCAACAAGGCGAGCAAAACGATAAGATTTAATATAGGCAGATATGAACGAAAGTCAGACCCGACGCGATAAAATCGATCCGAAACTCAGCGCAGCAGGATGGGGTGAAGTTCCCGGCAGTAAGGTGCTGGTGGAGCAGAGTGCGTACATCGCACCCGGTCGCATCACCGCTACGGGTAACAAAAATCCCAAGAAAGCAGACTACATCCTTGAATACAAGGGACAGAAACTTGCCGTCATCGAAGCCAAGAGCGATGAAAAAGATGTCGCCGAAGGGGTTGAACAGGCAAAACGCTATGCCGATGCGCTAAAGATACGCTATACCTACAGCACCAACGGCGATGAGATTTGGTTCATCGACATGGGTGTCAAGAACAGCAAGGACGAGTATATTATACCAAGCAAGGAGCATGATATTGATGCATTCCCTTCTCCGCAGGACCTCTGGCAAATGACTTTCCCCGAGGAGAACCCATGGCGCGACAAGTTCAACCTTTGTGCGCTCAACCGCAATGGTGGCCGCCAGCCTCGTTACTATCAGGAAAATGCCATCAATAGTGTCCTTGCCGCTGTGGCAAAGCAACGCAATCGTATCTTGCTGACAATGGCCACAGGTACGGGCAAGACCTACACGGCTTTCCAAATCTGCTGGAAACTTACCCAAACCAAGTGGAACACCAAGGGCAATGACCTCGCCCCAAAGATCCTGTTCATTGCAGACAGGAACATTCTTGCTGACCAAGCTATTGATGACTTCGATCAGTTCCCAGAAGATGCCATTGCTCGTATTACCCCCAAGTCGCTGCGAGATAATGGCTACAAGGTGCCTGATGCTCGCAACCTCTATTTCACCATCTTCCAGACGATGATGACTTCACCCAACGCCCAAAAGGCCGAGGAACAGGGCATCACCCTGGCAGTTAACTCAGAAGATAAGCCGTACTACATGCAGTACGAGCGCAACTTCTTCGATTTCATCATCATCGACGAGTGCCACCGTGGCGGTGCCAACGACGAAAGCGAGTGGAGAAAACTCATGGAATACTTTGATTCCGCATACCAACTCGGTATGACCGCCACACCAAAGCGAAAGGACAATGCCAATACCTACGCATACTTCGGTGAACCGGTCTATTCCTATTCCCTCAAACAGGGTATCGAAGACGGATTCCTTGTTCCTTTCCGCGTGGATATCTCCACCAGTAACATTGATGACTATCAATATCGAGAAGGCGACAAGGTAAAGAGCGGCGAGGTGGATCCCGAAAAAGTATATACAGAGTCGGACTTCTACAACGGCCGAATCCAGATTAAGGAACGTGATGAACATCGTGTGAAGGAGTTCCTCTCAAAAATTGATCCCGACGAAAAGTCCATCATCTTCTGTGCAACCCAAAAGCACGCCATGATTGTTCGCGACATGGTGAACAAGCACAAGAAGCGTCCGGCAAGCAACTACTGCGAGCGAGTTACTGCCGACGACGGCGAGGGTGGCGAAAAAATCCTTCGTACGTTCAAGAACAATGAAAAGCTGCTGCCTACCATCCTTACTACTTCCTACAAACTGAGCACCGGTGTAGATGCATGTAACGTGCGCAATATCGTTCTTATGCGTCCTGTTCGTAATATGGTGGAGTTTAAGCAGATTGTTGGTCGAGGCACGCGCCTCTTCGATAAGAAATACTACTTTACCATCTACGATTTTGTAGGTGCAAGTGAGATGTTCAAAGATCCCGATTGGGACGGAGATACCTACTGCCCCGTTTGTGGAAACTGGCCATGCACTTGCAACAAGCATCCCGAAGTGTTGGTTAACATCCCTGTCGATACCTTGGATACAGCTTCGGAATCTAACGATGAGGTATGCCCCATTTGCGGCAACCAGCCTTGCACTTGTGAGGGTGCTGCTACCACCAATCTTATTGATATTAAGCTCTCAGCTGAAAGAAAATTATCTCTTCATACGGAATGGGAACAAAAGATTTTCTATGGCGATGAGTTTATCAGCCTTGAAGAATATGTAAAAAAACTCTTTGGCAGGATTCCTGAATTCTTCTCTGGCACAGACGATTTGCATGAGAAATGGTCCAACCCGGAGACCCGGAAAGAACTGCTCCAAACATTAGACGAAGCCGGCTTTGCAGAGGACAAGCTGAACCTCTTGAAGAATATGCTCAAGATGCAGAAATGCGACTTGCTCGATGTGCTTGATTATATCGCCTATGACTCTACTCCCATAGAAAGGGAAAAAAGGGTTGAGCTGGTCAAAAAACAGTATGTCGATGCTTTGGATGACGAATTGAGGGCTTTCGACAATCTCATACTGCAATATTATGCCGAAAATGGTTTCAAGGAACTCGGTACTGACAATCTTAAGACTTTCATTTCCATCAAGTACAACTCTATTAGTGACGCAAAGAAAAAATTACAAATGACTCCAGATGGCATAAGAAACCATTACTTTGAGTTGCAACAAAAATTATATTGCGCATGAAAAAAAACTCACCCCTCACCCTTAAACCATTTTTTGCCGAAAGTATCTCTTTGCTTTATGCTGTAAACTAAAAACTTAATCAAAGGAATTATTACTGATGCCATGTCGGTTTTTATAGAGGATCCTGACCAGCAGAAGGTCATTGCTTTGGATGGGGGCTACCATTTGGTGCTGGCGCCTCCGGGGTGCGGCAAGACTACTATCTTGGCGGAACGTATCATCCATGCCCATGCTGCGGGGAAGGACTATCACGACATGATTTGTCTGACCTTCACCAACCGCGCTTCCCGTGAGATGCGCGAACGTATCGCATCTCGTTCGGGCAACCCCGTGTCGGGAGACCTCTTTGTGGGCAATGTGCATCGTTTCTGCTCGCAATTCTTGTTCGACAACAAGTTGATTCCTCAAAATACCGCTGTCATTGATGATGTGGACACGGAGAGTATCATTGCCGACATTGCGAACCTCAGTCCGCAGGACAATGCTTCTCGATATGCACAACGTATTGTGAGAATGCAGCATGCCATTCATCAGCTGCGTCACGGTTTCCCTGAACGGCTGATTGTGGATATGGATTTGGTGCGCAATGACGTTTCTACCATGCTGTTGCGTGCGTTGCGTGCATCGGAACAATATGGTCCTTTGTTTTCGGGTGATGACGCATTGCGCCATCTTTATGAACAGCCACGGCAATTGGCGGAGTTTGTGCGATACTGTCATGATTTCAAGCCTTGGGAGCGTTCCGACATCGACCAGTTGCTCTATGATGCGTATGTCGCCAACTGCTATGAGGAATACAAGGAGACGGACAATTTGATTGATTTTGAGGATTTGCTGGAAAAGACTTACGAGTATGTGTCGGATTCGCATCACGATGTCCGTCGCTACGACTGGATTCAGGTTGATGAGGTGCAGGATTTGAACTTCTTGCAGCTTGCCATTGTCGATTGTATTACGGACAAAGAGCATCCTACAGTGGTTTATCTTGGCGATGAACAGCAAGCCATCTTTTCTTTTGCGGGGGCGCAACTTGCCACTTTGCAACATCTTAAAGAAAAATGTGCCCGAAATTTGCATCATCTTAGCCATAACCATCGGTCGCCCCGCTATCTTTTGGATTTTTTCAATGCTTTTGCTCAAAGGCAATTACATATCGACCCTCAACTGTTGCCAACTACCGACGATGACCAGTCTTCAAATCCCGAGGACCTTTGCTTGTTTGGCGCTTGCTATTTGGATTTGGAACGTTTGTTTGACAAAACCATGCGCCGCTGTCCTTTCGACCGACTTCATTGTCTGGAGTGCGGCAGGTCTGTTCGCAGTGAGTACGCCCTCGCCGTAAAGCTTGCATTGCGCTATGGTTCCATGTCCGACAGGGGTAGGGTTGCGGTCATAGTGCCTTCCAATCGTGATGCCGACCTTGTAAGCGACGAATTCGAGAAGTTAAAAGTGCCTCATTTTAAGGTGTCTGGCCAAGATACTTTCGCAACGCCAGAAATGCAGTTGCTTATTGCTCATTTCAATGTGGTGGAGTCGGAGACCTGTTTCATTGCCTGGGCGAAGTTGCTCTACCGCTTGCAGGTCGTTCCAGACTATTCGCAGGCGCGCAACCTCATGCGGGAGATGCGTCGTTGCGCCATCACGCCTACGGATTTCCTTCGCAACGAGAACCGCACTTATTTGCAGGAGTTTACGCAGCGTTACGCCAACGAGACGATTGTGCTGTTCGACACCGAGACTACGGGATTGGATGTTTTTGAGGACGATATCATACAGATTGCCGCCATCAAGATTTGCAATGGAATGTTGGTTGATAACTCTGATTTTGAGGTGATTCTCGAAACATCAAAAGAATTGCCTTTGGAGGTTGGCGGCCACCAGAATCCTATGTTGGAGGTTTACAATCAGGGTCCAAGGTTGAAACGGAAAGAGGGTCTGCAACGTTTTATGGATTACTGCAAAGGATATACGCTTGTGGGCCACAATGTGGAATACGACTATCATATTCTGCGCTACAATCTCCAGCGCGAATTGCCCGAAGTTGTGTTGGAAGAACAGTGTCCGGTGCATCTCGATACGCTGAAATACATTCGTTTGGTGGAGCCTCGCTTGCGTGTATATAAGTTGGAACGCCTGTTGGAAACATTGCATCTCGAAGGATGTAATTCCCACAACGCCATTGATGATGTGAAGGCTACCAAGTCGTTGCTGGACTATTGCCACCAATGTGCCCTGAGGTTGTTGCCCAAGCAAGAACGGTTCATTCGGCAGGACGGAACACGTGCGTGGGTGGAGGACTTTCGCGCCAAGTATCGGTCTCTCTACCACCATACGGTGCAAAGACTTTATTGTCGCAACAATCCCGATGACATCGTTCCGTTGTTTGTTGATGAACTTCAGCAAGTTTACAATCTTCTTTTGCAAGAGGGACATATCAAACCTGTCGCTAAATGGAATCACGTGGTGAATTATCTCGCCAATGATTTGGTTCGTCATCAAGAATATCCATCGTTGCTGCAACAGCTAAGTCGTTATGTGGTTGAATTTACCACTTGTCGCGAGGCGGATTTGTGTGGCAGCAGTACGATAAGTGAACAATTTTTCGTCTCTACTATTCACAAAGCCAAGGGATTGGAATTTGACAATGTGATTGTTTTCGATGTCGTGGAAGGTCGTTATCCGTTCTACGAAAATGTGAAGAACAAAAACCATGAAGGTCTGTTGGAGGATGCCCGAAAGCTCTATGTCGCCATTTCGCGCGCCAAACGGAGGCTTTGCATTACTTATTCATCTCTCAATGCGCGTTGCAATCCCACAAAGGTTACACCTTTTCTTTCGGGCTTGCATGACCATTATACGCATTATGCCTTCAATCCTGCAACGGGTAAGGTTGAAGTTATTTGCTGAATTCAATGTCTTTGATGAGTGGCCAGATACCCATGTATTTTGCCATAAACTCAATGCCTCCTTTGTAGTGCTGGTCCGACTCCAAGTCGGTGAGGGTGGTGTTGTTCCACCGTTCGTGCAATTCTACGGAACAGGCGTAGGGAACGGTGTTGTCCAGAGGTGAGTGATAGAGCTTGATAGGCGTTGTGGGCATGTCGTAGTTCACCAGGGAGTTTTTTCTTGCGGCGGCAATCAGTTTCAGGATATCCTCGTTGTTGTTGTAGTCGGGCGCATAGAAGTCGGGATGCAAGACCTCGTTTACGTTTAGTCCGAGCAGTGTGTGCCAATAGCTTAGCTGCGTGCTGTTGAACAACAGGTTGTATCCGTTTTCTATCACTTCGGGGGCGTAGATGTTGCTGTCCGCTACGACAAGGTGTTCGCCGCAAATCATGCCACGGATGAAGAATGGGATGTATCCGTTGCGGTTGTATTGCATGTCGGGGTCGGCGGTGAATGTGTTGAGGTAGGTGATGGTGTTGTAAGGACCGCCGCCAGCCAAGACATCTACGATGCGGTTTGCCATGCCTCGATGCTCTAATTCAAGCAGTGTCGCCACCGTTGCCGCTCCTCCCTGAGAATAGCCCATCAACTTGATGCCGTCGCCAGTCTTTTCGAGACCTTGCTTTGTCGCCAGGTATTGTTCAGCCGCCGCTATCATGTCAGCGCAGGTCTTGCCCGTAAGTTCTACATGTAGGTAAGGATGTTTCAAGTCGGAGGTTTGGCTTACGCCATAGCCCAGATAGTCTGCCATTATGGTCACTTCTCCTTTCATTACGGGGGAGAGCTCTATGGGGAAGCCTACCAAGGTGGGAGCCTCGGCGATGTCCGTTGTGCCATGCTGGATACTCAGGATATGGTCGTAGCTTTTGGTGGTAGTGCAATAGGCCACTACGCCCGAGGCTTCGACAATAGTGCCATCCATACCTGTGGTGGTGTAGCGTATGGTGGCGTAGTTGATGTCTTTCAGCACCATGAGAAGGAGTTGCTTGTTGCTTTCCATTTCAGGGACTTGCTCGCAGAAGGCATCGGCGATATCCATGGCGTGCAGCACCTTTTCGGTTATAACGCCCCGAAACTCACCCGTTGTGGGTGTCCTGGGTTGTTCGGGTTCAGATTCTTCGTCCTTGTTGCATCCTACGAATGTCACAGATGCCAATAAAAAACAGATAATGAATTTATTGAACTTGCGCATAATGAGGATTGTTTGATAACGTATAATATGCAAAGATACGAAAACAATTTAATAGTAGAGAATTCTATTGTCTTACGTTGTGTTACATTAACCAAAAGTCTTTCACTACATACAGCTCCTGACTGGCTCGAGTCATTGCAGTATAAACCCATTGATAAACGTATGGCTTTTCCAGTGCCGGCAAGTAGCGGGGTATGTCTAAAAACACTTTCTTCCATTCTCCGCCTTGTGACTTGTGGCAAGTTAAGGAATAGCCGAAGACGGCTTTGATTGCGTTGAGGAAAGGGTCTTGGAGCATTAAATCGTTAAAAAGAGGTGATTTCTGCTTGATGCCTTTTTTGCTCATCCGAACATAGAAATCTTTGTACAGCTCCTTATGCTGTTCAGCGTTCAAGTTAGTCTGGTTGGTGTAAAGAATATCCTCCAGCAATAGTTGGTTGTACACTCTTTTTGAGAATAGTTCCTCTACTTCTACATCAACAAAACTCATTCCTGCCCGATAAGTCCGATTGACGATTTTCTTCACAACAACCTGATCTCCGTTCATCAGTCCGGTAGGATAGTTGTTTTGTGTAATCAATAGAAGGTCACCTTCGCTTATTGTTTTGGCGTGATTGTTCAATGCCGGGCGTATGATGTCAGTCACGGCTTCGCACTGTTTATTTGAATAACTGATGAGAGTCGCATCGTTAAAATTCCTGTCGGCAACGGCTTCGAGATACTTGCTATACAGTTCGGCGGACGAATTAAGAACATGGATGTTTTTGTATCCTTTGAAAGGAAATTTCGCCCATCTCCAGGGTTGTGGATTCATGTATAACTTTCTAACGCAATGAGCAGCTTGAACGATGTCGTTGTCGTTACTTTGTCTTACTACTTCAGTCAGCTCAGTTTCCATTGCATCAATATCGAAGACCTTTTTCAAATATTGAGCCGACAAAGCGGGTGACTCTCCATGTGACGTTGGTGGCAATTGGCAAGCATCGCCGATGAATATAAATTTGCCGTTGGGGTCGTATTCGAAAAGGTCTGAAAGCAATCGACCGCTTCCAAACTGAGCTTGGAAATCTTTTTTGTCCTTTTCGTCAGAAATCATTGACGACTCGTCGATAATATAGATTTTGTTGACACCCGAAACAGGTACGAGATCAAAATTGAGGTATAGTTGTCCATCGTCATGCATTTCGACGTTTTCGTCAACCAATAGGCTAAGGTCTTGGCTGAGATCCGTAAACTTATAAATGAGGCTATGAATTGTAGAAGCTCCGCAGCCAGTGGCATTAGAAAGTATTTTAGCCGCCCTTCCCGTAGAAGCAAGCCGTACATGCTCGATTTCCTTTTCATCTAATTTCTTGACAAGACTTTTGACAAGCGTGGTCTTCCCTGTTCCGGCATAGCCACGAAGGATATACACCTTGGAATCTTGTGATTCCACAAACTTCATCATTTGATCAAAAGCACACTGCTGACCTTGGGTTAGTTGTATGTCTGATGTATTCATAATAATTATTTTTGTAACTATTTATGACTATCTTGAATCAAAGGTTAACAGAGTGCTTTTAAAATTATATGATTATTGGCACCTTATTGAATTCTTAATTGCCAAATGCGTGTCTTTGTCTATTCCCATTGTTGTAACGAGTATGGATTTTCCTCCACATGAAAATTGACTAAAGGTAAATGCGTGCAAAGTTGCCATTCCATTTTGAATCTCATACACCATCATCGAATCGTTATGCTCTACGAGTGTCAAGTTCACAATGTTTTCTCCGATTAAGTGATGGGCATATTTCTCCATTTCCCAGGACTCGCCCGTGGCTGAGAACATGATGTTAACCAGTTTGTCATCTCCAGAGAACGACATTGAATAAGAATCTTCTTTCATCTTATTCATATAGGATGGAATACCACAAACGATTGAGGAGTCTGCATTTGAATATTCATATAACTCGACATTTGGTTCATTCTGATAGCAGGATGCCATGAGTAATGCAATACTTAGCAGGAATAATTTTGTTTTCATTTTGTCTATTATTATTGAATTGAATTATCTAAAAAACTATCAAAAAGTGTAGGTTTTGATTAGATTCATTACAGCATTCTCATCGTACCCCAGATTTTTGGCAACATTGAAAAAGATTTCGGACAACTCTGTGTTTGTTGATCTTTTCATGATATCCCAACAGGATAATAAGAGAAACTCTTTGGATTTTACATGAGTTATGGATGTTACCCTATCCATCATGATGGTGGCATCACTGTTCCTCTGCATTAGAGCCTTTAAGTCAAGAGTCCTTTCATCAATTCCCCAAAAGACACAAGCTTGATGAAGAACGATTTGGGAGGCATCCGACCACCCAGTTTCTTCATCAGCTCCGGCAAAAAAGAGAATCAAACAAATGGCAGCTTCTTTTTGACGAGTTGTTACTGCTGAATGAACCTCTTCCAGGCTTTCCTGTTGTACGCAGGGAGTAGTGCTTTCTTTTGCAACATCTCTCTTTGTCTCCTTAGGAGCAATTGATTTTTTAGGTTCTTCGTCTTTATTGTTTGCGCGGTATAGGAGATAAGCCCCAATAGAGACAAAAAAGAGTGGACCAAACACGCTGTCACCTGCGGAAGCGGCACCGATAAGACTCAGTGCTCCGATTACTAAAAGTATCCAACCAATTGTTTTCATGTTTTTTAGATTTTAATGTTAATAAGTGTTTTAGTTATTGAATTTTGTTTTACGATAAATGTTCAAATGAAACCATACGCACTTCTTTCTTGAAAAGTATTAGTCCTCAATTTTATTTCTATACTTACAACGGCGGTAGATGTGCAAAACAATCATTGGACATGCAATCAACGTAGTGACGATATCCACAATCCACCCCATAGCACTATGATTATAATCTACCTTTGCGTTAAAATCAGCAATTTCTTCAGGTGTCATGTTTTCTTTTTTCATTTTCTTTGATTTTTGAGAGTTATTTCTTGTTTCTGATACTTTATGACAAAAATGAGATAATGGTTAACAACAAGACCTAAAATTTTTATTCATTCTTCATTGTCTTTGGTGCATGCTGCAACATTGGGCGCTTCATTTTCATGTGCATTTAGCGCAAATCCGATACTGCGTGGCTCATCACCAATTTGTCCATCCTTTTGTTGGTGGTATTGTTCATAGATATATGGGTAGTATTCTCCCAAGAAGTCCATGGCTTTCTCTATGGTATCTAAAGCCAGTACTCTTACCCTCCCTAACTCCGCAACTGAACTGACATCTGCTGAATACATAGTAACAAACAAGTATCCAGTCCATATCGTTTTACTATCAGGAACATTTGAATTAGCGTGGTTCGCTAAAAGACATAGCCCTTCCGTTGCGACATTTTCGGAATCTGTAGCACCTCGCGGACATTCAAAGTTCACTCTAATCGTTCCATTCTTTGAAGGGCTATCGCTTATTCGAATAAAATACTCGATGTCTTGAGACTCGAATTTTATTCGTCCTTCGTACATTTCCGAATGGAAACCATCCGCCCGCATTCTATTCATGATTTTAGACATTGCATCTTCGTAGGATGTGAATTCCTTGTCATTTCTACTCATAATCAAATCAATCAATTTCATTTTTGTTGAACTTTTTTATTGCTTACAACGTTTAATGATATTATCATTGCAAAGGTTAACAAATCATCAAAAAAAACTGGGGCAAGATTTTGCCCCAGCGCATTTACAAAAAAAAGAGCAGATGGATTTCTCAACATCTGCTCATTATGGATAGACTACTATGACTGGCGAACACCAAACCATGCATCATATCCATAATCATTCTTTCCTTGATACACCCAAAGTGTATCACCTTCAATAAGGTCACAAGGATAAGAATCACCAAGAAGAATAATATCATTTTCCATTGGATAATTATGATAATTAAGTTAAACTTACCACTACAATCAATTTGACTTTTAATATTATTGAAGGTGGATTCAAAACAAAAGTAATCTTTTTTTGAAAAAGAGCAAATATTGGAGGTGAAAAATTATGTATATATGACGATTTGTATCATATAGAGACGCAAATCGTAATATTGTAACCTTATTGTACAATATATGACTTATTATAAGACAAATTGGGGGTAATTCAAGTAATGTTAGCTCTAAGCGGTCTTCAAAAACAAGTAAAGTTATCGTTGAAATACAATTACACAACAATCTATTCTAATAGGACAAAAGATGCCCAATAATACGGGTCTTTGTAACAGGACATCATCTCATATTGTGCGTTTTTTAGTGCTAAATATGGTGCTTTTGTTTGAATGAGATGCGTATAAAAACTCTTCATAAATTGAGACGTTAATTCATCTGAGATATCCCACAAACTCATCAATACGCATTTCGCTCCAGCTAATCGAAACGCTTTAGGTAGTCCCCCATATCCTTCAACCGAAACGCCTTCACCACTATTACATGCAGACAATACAACTAATTGTGTATTTGAAAAATCCATATAAGAGATTTCTTCCGATGTTAAAATGCCATCATCTGCACCTATATTCGTTGTCCCATTTTCTATGGAATTTTTTGCACAAGATAATAATAATCCAGAGTATATCATTGATGCATCATTTCCAAAACGAGTGATATACGATGATAGATAGTTTGTCATTATATTAGCAAAGCCAACAAGATAATACGCATGTGTTGCTACATGTACAATCGAAGGGGAAACTCCCGATAATTCTCGGAAATTCTTCTCGTTTGCGTAGTCTCCTGAATAGGATCTGATAGGGATATCTGTCTTTGAAAATAATGATTGGATTTCCTTTAGTTCATCTAAAGAACCGGGCAAATAATCTATGTTAACACCTTTAGATGATAAAATAATATCACGTATTGTCGATTTCTTTCTGTTGTCATTTTGAGAGAAATCAGGGCCTCCAAATACAGTGACATCATTAATGCTTATTTTATCAACCTTGTCTATAAGCTCAGATGGGGAAGCAACAATTCTTACAGAATATTTATCGTTCAGATACTGCCCGTCAGGACATTTAATCCATCCCCAATTGATGTGATTGGTTAATAATTTGGGGGAAATGAACAGAACTTTGGAATCTGCCACCAAAGGTTCGATATTCTTAAACAACAGATTATATAGAATAAATTTTGTACTATCTGCATAAAGATTATTATATCCCATTGCTCCATCCATAATAGTTCTAATAGCCAAGTTTCGCAATGAGTCGTCGTCACATAATTCCACGAATAAAGGTGCTTCTAACCAGGGTTTTGCAATAAGAGCACCCAGTTTTAGACGTTCTTCTTTATCTGTTTCCATATTTGGAAACCCAACGTATGAAATAATATCAATGACAGCCTCACCCTCAGAAAGAGCATTAATAACATCTTCGTATGAATTAAATATATTAAATTCGGATTCATCCGATGTGCGTAATTGTTGTTTTTCTAGGTCTATTAATCTGGATACTTGATAAGATAATATAGAATCATCGGAAATCCCATAAAAAATGCTATCCTGTAAATCGAGTATGCTTTTTGCAAGAATTCTTGCAGTATCATTTTCATCAATCAAATGACGTATTACTTTTCGTTGCAAGTATTTCAAGTCCTTAATAAACATACTATTGTTGAAGCCCATCTTTGTTGCAATGGGATTGTATCCAAATTTCTTTAATACCCCATTCATAACCTCAAGTTGGATTAATTGTTCATCAACTTTTTTCTCGGTTTTATACTCGAAAAAGAATGTTGAATAGAGAAAATATTGCGAATAAGAATGTCGCTATTTAGTTTTGCATACTCACAAGCCAGATCCTCTTCCCCCAAATAATATGCAAGAGAAGGTATATTTGAATAAAACCTTTGTTTCTCAATGGCGGTCATTGGCAATTTGGTTGTTTCCAAAGTCAGGTCTAATGCTTGTTTGTATTCACCAATGTTGGTATACAGAATCGTTAGATTTGTTGCTGTCTGTATATACTCGGAAATCAAACTACTATCTTGACTGCATATTGACATTGTCTTCTTAAGTATTTTTTTAGCCTCCTGAGTCAGACCGGATTCAGCATAAATTGTAGCTGCAGTATTTAGTACCGACACTGGATTGCATGAAGAGAACTCTATCTCTTGGATTGTAGGCAATATCTGATCTACGACATCTTTCGCCAACTTCAATTCTCCCTGATCCCGATAAGATGCAGCAAGCATTCCTTGAATGACAAATAACTGTTCCATGCTATATTGGTCATTCATTTTTAAATACTTAATTGCTTCTGAAAAACAAGTGGATTCTAAAGCGTAGTCACCTAATATATTATAAATAGCACCTTGCGAAACATACAATGGATAGATGGCATTTGGTGAGCAATTACTCTTTTTGAGAAAAAGAATCGCTTTTGATAAACATTCATCCGCTGCTCGAAATTCTCCATTTTGGAGGAGCGAAGGTACTAGCAACCCAATTAATCCAGAATACACCGTATCTGAAAACACACCGTCTTGAGTAATTCCATGCTCCTCAATTTGATTTGTGTAAGAAATCAGTATGGGGATAAGTGCCTTGTATTCTCTATTATGAAATAATGTCAGAATCTGTTCTTCTGAATAATAGTCAATACTTTGGGCGTGGATAGATATTTCTGGATACAATAGGAAACAAATAACGACAAACCCGATGATTCTCCGCCTATATATTTTTCTTAGCATTTTTATATTTTTCCAATAAGTTCACTATCTCCAATATTTTTCAGCATTTTTTTTGCTTCTTTCTTTTTATATTGTTGCAAATAGCCCATGGCCAAGTGCCAACCTATATACTCTGAATAATCAGTATAGTCATTATAGGTTTCGGATTGGGAGGCATCCCAAAGTATTTCTAATCGCTGTACTGTTTCTTTGATGTTTTCTCCATGCTCAATATTTGAAAATAGCGAATCTAATTCCTGTCGAATACTCATATTCTCATCACCACGAATAACATCCGGCATAGGATACATATTTGCATATCCCAATCCCATAGATGTTACATGATGATAGTCGTAATATGTAAAACCCGCACCACAAATGATAACTATAGAAGCTGCAATGGATATCCACTTGGCAACGTGGTTGTGCTTCTTTGGTTTTATCATTGCCGCTATTGAATCCTTGTCAACATTTTTCAATGCTTCTGCTGTCTGTTCGTCAACTTCTTGCATTCCTTTGATGAGTCGAGCTTGGATGATGGCTTTCTCTCTCAATTTAACATTCGAGTTCAATTCCTCAAGGAATTTTGCTTCCTCTCCCTCATCCATTAATCCAGCCAAATAATTTTCTATGCGTTCATCATCCTTCATGGATTGAGCATCATTGCAATAATCCTCCATAGTTCCCTTATTTTTGTATGAGTTTGTCTTTGTATCTTTTGCTAAATTTCTCACAACACCGATGCTTTGTGACTTTTACAGCGTTCTCACTTGCATATCCATATTGTTCTGCCAATTTTTTCATAGAATAGCCATCCCGATAGAATCCCCACAATAATTCATCGCATGGTGATGGCAAAGTTTGGACAATTTGTTGAACTATTTTGGAACGTTCATTCCTTTCTTCCGTATCAGCATCCTCTAAGGATAAAATCTTTTCCACTTTGGATTCAAGGAATCGATGTGCTATTTCATCTTCAGTGTTTAAAGAATCAAAAAATACCTTCTTTTTGCTACGCAATCTTTCTAATGCCTTGTTGTTGCATATTGTAATAAAGTAGGTTGATGTTGACAAAGTTGACAGTACATCCACCACTTTCCCGGATTGTATGTTTTGATATAGCGTGATGGAAGATTCTTGAAAAATCTCTTCACAATCGTATTCGTCAAGGGAATATCGTTTTTGAAGATATTTCATTGCCTTGCTTCGTTGTTCTGTGAAAAAACGATTAAGCAAGGTCTCTGCCTCATTCTTTTGTGCAAAAAGAATCAACATATCATTTATTTACTTGCTTCAATTACAATGTTTTGTCTGACAAGGCGAGTGTCTTTATCCATCAGATTCTTCACAGATTCCACCCACGAAAAGTCGCTAATGAATGGTTTTGAGGATAATACACTATTTAAATACCATGATAGTGAGCCATAATAGTTACCATTTTGAATTATTTCGCAATTGGTCTGATAGGAGCGGCATGCTTCAATGACGCAAATGTCTGCCCAATCGGGCTCATGCTGAATTTTGAATCGACCAATTTTATTGATTCGAGGTACAAACAACTTGCCGGTCTTTGAAAAACCAATATGCGTTCCCCTAATACAAATTGAATCTTCATCATCCGTGCCCCGATACACTGAACCTGCGTGACAGGCATCAATCACTACGTAAACAGATCCCTTATTGCTTACTTTTTGTCTTATAGTCTTCAAATAGCCATTGAGTTCATCATCGGTAAGATGGTTCTTGCCATCATATCCAGCAGAATAGGATTTTTTTGCATCAAGAGGAACTAACGCCTCATCCCATCCATCAGCTTCATCGCCGTCTATATCTTCAACGGGCTGGCCATGACATGAAAAATGGATGTAGACGATATCCCCAACCTTCAAAGACTTTGAAAAGTTGGATAGTTTTGTCCGAATACTATTTGCAGTCCCTTCATTATCGAGAATCTGAACCACTTGAAAGCCTTGCTTGGTTAATGTTTTCGCAATCAGTTTGGCATCGTTTTCTCCATGGATGTTATTCCAATCTGTTACGTTATTTGTTCCCTTGGAATAATTTGATAAACCAACCACAAACGCTTTCCTGTTCTGAGCTACACAAAATGACATTCCTAATAATAGTATAAGGAACATCATCACTTGCTTCGAGACGTACAGTCTTGAGGAACGAGTGAATTGTGGATTATAGATAATGTCATTCATGGTTTCGATGATAATAACTGATATTATAGTATTTCAGTAGTTCCTAATAACCGACTTTCAGTCCACTTATCAGTCCACTTGTCAGGCCACTTATCAGGCCACTTTTCGGGTCACTTTTTTGTGACTTTTTCAGTAACCTTTCTGTCACCTTTTTGTCACCTTTTTGCGATATGTATATTGTCTTTTGGCTTTTAAGAGTTCCCGAAGTGTTCTAAATGTAGTGCTTTGTAAAAAAACTCAGTAATCGAAGACTATTGCCAAGACTACTGAGTTAGTTTATCTGTTATGAGATTTCTTGTTGCGACGGGTTGTCAACCGTTGTAGGTGTAGGTGCCGTTTTCGCTTTTCACGGTTACTTGATGGCCTTCCATCTCTTCGCAGTGACCGATGATTTGTGCGTCAACGTTGAAGGAGCGGCTGATGTCGATGATGCCTTTTGCGGTCTGCTCGTCGGTGTAGATTTCCATGCGGTGACCCATGTTGAAGACTTTGTACATCTCTTTCCAGTCGGTGCCGCTCTGTTCGTGAATCATGCGGAACAGTGGAGGAACGGGGAAGAGGTTGTCTTTCACCACGTGGAGGTCATCTACAAAGTGCAGCACCTTGGTCTGTGCGCCGCCGCTGCAATGAATCATGCCGTCAATCTTGGGACGGTATTCGTCGAGGATGCGACGGATGATGGGCGCATAGGTACGGGTGGGGGAGAGCACCATTTTGCCGGCATCTACACCAGGAACCTCGGTGGGGTCGGTGAGACGCTTGCCGCCACAATAGACCACCTCTTGAGGAAGGTCGTGGTCGTAGCTCATGGGGAACTGTTCGGCATAGTATTTTGAGAAAACGTCATGGCGTGCGGAGGTGAGGCCGTTGCTGCCCATGCCGCCGTTGTAGCTTTTCTCGTAGGTGGCTTGACCGTAGGAAGCGAGTCCCACGATGACGTTTCCGTCTTTGATGTGGGCGTTGTCCACCACGTCGGCGCGACGCATGCGGGCGGTGACGGTAGAGTCAACGATGATAGTGCGTACAAGGTCTCCTACGTCGGCAGTCTCGCCACCGGTAAGGTAGATGCCTACGCCGAGGTCGCGCATCTCTTGCAGGAATTCTTCGGTTCCGTTAATGACGGCGCTGATGACTTCGCCAGGAACGAGGTTTTTGTTGCGGCCGATGGTGGAGGAGAGCAGGATGTTGTCAACGGCACCCACGCACAGCAGGTCGTCGAGGTTCATCACTACGGCGTCGATGGCGATGCCTTTCCACACGCTCAAATCGCCCGTTTCTTTCCAATAAAGGTAGGCGAGCGACGACTTGGTGCCGGCGCCGTCGGCATGCATGATGTTGCAGTAGTTGGGATCGCCGCCCAGAAAGTCGGGGATGATTTTGCAGAAAGCCTTGGGGTAAAGACCTTTGTCGATATTTTTGATAGCGTTGTGAACGTCTTCTTTGGAAGCTGAAACGCCGCGGAGGTTGTACTTTAATGTGTCCATTGATAATGGTGTTTTCTTTTCGGAAATTTGTTTTGCAAAGATACGAAAAATAAATAAATAATAAGCGGGTTATTCGCTTTGCCTCTTTGGTGTTTTACTTGGTATAGAGGTCGAAAACTTCGTTGAGCCGTTTGCTGCATACGGGACAGAAGGGTGCGTAGTCGCGCATCATGCAGTGCATCACTGGTCGGTAGATGCCTTTGGAGTGGTAGCCGGCACCTTCGTAGGCTCCGATGGGACCGTTTTCATAGCGTCCTACTTCGTTGTTGTCGGGTGTGGGAATTGGAGTCTTGCGCGGCACCATGTCGGCCCATTTGCTTTTGAAATCCACCAATGTGGTGATGTTCGGCTCTATGGGTTCCGTGTTGGCGGTATGGATGTCGCCGTAGCTGAGGTCTTCGTCAACGTATTCGTCTGCCAGTCCACCGATGGAGTGCCCCAGTTCGTGAGGAAGAATCATATTGGCCATTTTGTTGAGCGAACTCATGGCATAGAAATTGTAAATCGCGCCGCCGCCGTAGGTGTCGCTGTTTGCCATGATGATGATGTGGTCACAGGGGATTCCGTCGAGCAGGTCGTGGAGCTTGAAGAGTTGGAAAGTCATCAGGTAGCGGTCTGAACCAAAGGTGTTGTAGCTGGAACCTACGGCACTCTTTACAAAGATATTCTTGTTGGGGTCGGTGATGCCGCTTCCTTCGCCGTAGGCAATGACGCCATAGACGTTGAAGTCGCTTCGGCGGCTGTTGAAAGGTTCCTGCCCTAGGAGGTATTTCTTGAATTTCTCGAAATCGTTGCGCATTTTCTCGGCATCGGCGGCACCATAGCCTTCAGGGACGATGACTACGTCCATCTTGCTGTGAGGGTTGCCTTTCTGTTGCAAGGTGTAGTATGGGTTTGATGCCACGACAGTGGTGGCTGTGTTGGCGGGATCGAAGGAGAAAACGGCTTGCGTAGCAAACTGTTCGTTGCTGTCGCGACGTTGCATCTGTATTTCCACTGCCACCTTGGGAAATGGAATGTTCATCACCTCTTCGTAGCGAACCACTTGGTCTTTGCCTTCAGGAGTGTCGCAATACTCCTTGAAGATGGTGTTGTAGGTGCGGGAGTAGATTTCCTTTCCACGTTGCAACTCTTTCACTACGATGCGGTAGGCTCCGTTGTCGAAGGGGTCGAGCAATTGCGTGGTGGAGCCTGCCCAGCCGCCATGTTTGAGGATGTACTGGGCGAGCAGGACGGTGTCGTGCATTTTGCATCCTTCGCGGTAGTAGTTGATGCGGAGTGTGCTGTCGCGGAAAAAGTCGGCAAAACGGATTCCTTTGCTTTGACAGGTGGTGCCAAACGACAAGGCAACCAAGAAAAATAATAGAATTCTTTTCATTTTCATGCTTGTTTCTTTAATAAAATAACGATTTTGTACTCTTTAACGTATATAGAGCATTCGGATTCTCTATTTTTTTGTATTTTTGCACCTCAAATTACCTATCAATGATTGTAAAGATCTATCCTGAGAATCCCAACAAGCGCGACGTGCGTCGTGTGTGCGAAGTTCTGCAACAGGGCGGCGTTATCGTGGTGCCCACCGACACGCTCTATGCTTTTGCTTGTAGCATGCAGTTCAAGAAATCGGTTGAAGCCATTGCGCAGTTGAAGGGTTTCTCTCTCAAGAAGGCCAAGTATTCTATGCTTTGTGCCAGTCTGAGCCAAGTGTCGGAATATGTGCGTCCCATGGACAAGGATACTTACCAACTGTTGCGCAATGCGCTTCCCGGTCCTTATACTTTCATTATGGACGCCAACAATGAGGTTCCGCGCAACTATCTGAATCCCAATAAGACTATTGGCGTTCGCGTGCCAGGCAATAGTATTTTGCAAGCCATTGTAGAGGAATTGGGATGTCCGTTGATTGGTACTTCGGTTCGACTGGAAGGTGAAGATGCAGAACCAGAATACCTTACGGATCCGGAACTGATTCATGATGTGTTTGAATCTCGTGTTGATTTGGTCGTGGACGGCGGACTTGGTGAGAACGAACCCTCTACGGTGGTGGATTGCAGTGGCGGAAATCTTGAGGTTATTCGTTATGGCAAAGGTGAAATAAATATCGAGTAGATACCTATTCTGTAAATAATTCGTACCTTTGCAGTATAACAAAAGTCAATGATAGTCAAATTCTCAAATACAAACGATTTTCATTCAGGAAAGTATGGCTTTCTGACGCGTACTATCGTGATGACGCTTGCCGTGATTCTCGCCGCCTATCTCCTGCCAGGCGTGCATGTGAATTCGGTTTGGTGGGCGATTCTCACTGCCATTGTCATTTCGTTGCTCAATAGTTTCATCCGTCCGATATTGATTGTGGTTACGTTGCCTTTTACCATCATTAGCATGGGACTTTTCCTTTTCATCATCAATGCTGTGGTGATTATGCTTGCCAGTAGATTGGTGCGAGGATTTGAGGTTGGCGGTTTTGGCAGTGCGTTGCTCTTCAGCTTGTTGTTGACGGTTTTGAACTATCTGCTGGAACTGCCTAATAAGTTGATGAACAGAAAGACTTTTGAAGAAAACGCCGATGGTCCGGACACCGACGATGAAGGTTTTACGCCCTACGAAGAAGTTGAATAATAACAATTTTCAAAACATATACTCATGAAAGTTATCGCTACCGTTGCGGAATTAAGAGCCGAAATCAGCTCCGCAAAGCAACAAAATAAGACTATTGGATTGGTGCCTACGATGGGCGCTCTCCACGAAGGTCACCTCTCTTTGATTCATAAGGCAAAGGAACAGAACGACCTCGTTGTTGTCAGTGTCTTTGTCAATCCAATCCAGTTCAACAACAAAGAGGATCTTGAGAAATATCCCCGCAAGGTCGAGGACGATTGCGCGCTGTTGGAACGCAATGGTGCCGACATCGCTTTTGTGCCTTCGGTCGAAGAAATGTATCCCGAACAGGTCAGCGATGTCTATGACTTCGGTCCTGTGGCTGAAGTGATGGAGGGTCCCCAGCGCCCCGGCCATTTCAATGGTGTCGCCATCGTGGTGCGTCGTTTGTTCGACTTGGTAGAACCCAACCGTGCCTATTTCGGCGAGAAGGATTTCCAGCAGATCGCCATCATCCGTCGCTTGCTCGAAATCATGCGTTCGGAGACTTACCATCCCAATATTGAGATGTACCGCAATCTGGAACTTGTTCCTTGCCCTATCGTTCGCGCCGAAGACGGTTTGGCTTTGAGTAGCCGCAACGCCCGCCTGAGTAAGGAGGCCCGTAACGTGGCTCCCAACATCTATGCTACTTTGCAGCAAGCTGTGGAAATGTCGGAATGCGAAGCTGTTGAAGATGTGAAACAGTGGGTTGTGGACACACTGGAGTCATTCCACGAGGTGAACGACATCCCCGAAGAACTGCGCTTTGAACCCGAATACTTTGAGATTGTTGACGACACCACCTTGCAGCCCATCGCTAAATGGGAAGATGCCAAAGGCGTGGTAGGCTGTATCACCGTATGGCTTACGGGTGTGCGTTTGATAGATATGATTCGCTTCAGATAAGCGACTGGATGGCGAGGTCGTAGCCTTGCAATCCCAGTCCGCAGATTACTCCCTTGCAGGCACTGCTCAACAATGAGTGGTGCCTGTATGCTTCTCGGGCGTATATATTGCTGATATGCACCTCAACGACGGGAGTCATAATTGCGGCAATGGCATCATGTATGGCAACGCTGGTGTGGCTGTATCCACCTGCGTTGAGAATGATTCCGTCGTAGCTGAATCCCACTTCCTGTAGTTTGTTGATGAGCTCACCCTCGACATTGCTTTGGTAGTATTCCAGCGCAATATCTTGGTAATGTTGTCGTAATTCTTGAAAATAGTCTTCGAAAGTCCTATTGCCATAGACTTCGGGTTCTCTGATTCCCAATAGGTTTAGGTTTGGACCGTTGACGATGATGATGCGTTTCATCCTAAAAGCCTATTCTTGTTCGACTTTGGTTGCTGTGTTGGTGTGTACATAGCCGCAAGGAACGGTGCCGAACATATAGTAGGCATGGGTCTTGAATACCAGTGGGGAGTTTTGGGAAACGACCTCGTATTCAAAGTCAATGGGTGTTTCTCCTCCCAATAATGAGGTGCTGTTTTCAAGAACCAGTTCTCCCGCTTCGTTGATGGTACCTGTGGTGACATAGTAGTCGTAGAGGTTGTTGACTCCATCTCCAGAAATTTGTGAAGTGATGCTCACTTTGTTGGGATCATCCGTGGCGGCAATGGTCATGTGGCCGATTTGGTCGGGATAGGTCTTGCCTGAAACTTGAGCGATGAATCCGGTCTCAAACCAAGTGCCGTCAGACATCACACTGTCGGTCGTTACCAAGATATCGTATTCTCCAATATAGAATTGTGAGGGAGTCTCCTCGTCGTTGTCTCCTGTGGAATCGTTTACGATGGTGTCGTTGTTGGGCTGTTCAACAATGGGATCTTCTTCCTTGGTGCAAGCGAAAAAGAATGTCAAGGCTGTGGCGATGATGCCTAAAATAATGATTCGAACTTTCATGATTGTTTTTTTTCTAGATAACGGATTTGTCTTGGTTTTATTGTTTTGAGAAGGCCAATAATCATTCGTTTGGGGCAGGTTTGCAAAATGCAAATAATAAAGCCACCCCCGGGTGGGAGTGGCTTTTGTATGAATTTTTGATTCAAAAATTCGGATTAGATGATGCCCTGAGCCATCATAGCGTTAGCTACGCGCATGAAACCAGCAACGTTAGCACCCTTAACGTAGTTGATGGTGCCGTCGGCCTGCTTGCCATACTTAACGCACATGTCATAGATGTCGTTCATGATCTTGAACAACTTAGCGTCAACTTCTTCAGCAGTCCAGTTGATGTGACCAGCGTTCTGGCAGATTTCGAGACCGGAGGTGGCAACACCACCAGCGTTGACAGCCTTACCAGGTCCGAAAGGAATACCAGCAGCCTGGATAGTGTGGATAGCTTCAGCTTGGCAACCCATGTTGGAGATTTCAGCAACATACTTAACGCCGTTAGCGATAAGTTCCTTAGCGTCGTCAGCGTTCAACTCATTCTGGAATGCGCTGGGGCAAGCGATGTCGCACTTAACGCTCCAGGATTTCTTACCAGCGGTGAATTTAGCCTTGCCGGGGAATTGCTGTGCCATTTCCTCAACCTTGTTGTGGTTGGAAGCACGCATAACGAGCATGTAGTCGAACATTTCCTTGTCCATGCCGCCAGCGATTTCGCAAACGCCATCAGGACCGGAGATGGCAACAACCTGAGCACCGAGTTCGGTAGCTTTCTGAGCAGCGCCCCAAGCAACGTTACCGAAGCCAGAGAGAGCGATTTTCTTGCCCTTCAAGGTGTCACCCTGTTCCTTAACCATGCGGTCAACATAATAGATAGCGCCGAAACCGGTAGCTTCGGGACGCATCAAAGAACCACCCCAACCATAGCTCTTGCCGGTCAAAGCGCCAGTGCTGTGTTCGCGAGCGATTTTCTTGTAAGCACCATAGAGGTAGCCAATTTCGCGGCCGCCAACTCCTACGTCGCCTGCAGGGCTGTCCTGGTCAGCGCCGATGTTGCGCCACAACTCATACATGAAAGCCTGGCAGAAACGCATGATTTCAGCGTCGCTCTTTCCTGTAGGATCGAAGTCAGCGCCACCCTTGCCACCACCGAGAGGAAGGTTGGTGAGGCTGTTCTTGAAGATCTGCTCGAAACCGAGGAACTTCAACATAGACTCGTTAACTTTGGGGTGGAAGCGGAGACCGCCTTTATATGCGCCGAGAGCAGCGTTGAACTGTACACGGTAGCCAAGGTTAACCTGGGTGTTGCCCTGATCGTCAACCCATACAACGCGGAATTTGAAGATACGGTCGGGCTCTACAATGCGCTCAACGATCTTTGCAGCCTCGTATTCGGGGTGTTTGTTGTATTCTTCTTCGATGGTTTCGAGAACCTCGCGAACTGCTTGCAAGTATTCGCTTTCACCAGGATGTTTGGCTTCCAGGTTAGCCATTACTTCGTTTACTTTCATGATATTGAATGTTTT
>JAZLKZ010000066.1:0-14690 GCA_045597845.1 Bacteroidales bacterium
GGCGGCTATTTTAGGGGATTGAAGGATTTCAAGCAGTTCCGTATCCCGCTCGTAACGGTTTCCACGCTTGAGGATACTTTGGGAATTTTTGATAGAATTGTTGAGTATTACAATAATTAACGCGGTTTTCCGTTACCTAAAGCAATGGAAGAGAAAAATATCATAGAAATAAAGAACAAGCGTGCCGCCTACGAGTATTTCCTCGTCGATGACTATACTGCCGGCTTGGTGCTTACGGGTACGGAAATCAAATCAATTCGCGATGGTAAGGTCAATCTGTCGGACGCTTATTGTACGTTTATCGGCAATGAATTGTTTGTAAGGGAGATGCATATCTCCGAATATCGTTTTGGCTCTTATCTTAACCATGCCGCTAAAAGAGACAGGAAACTTTTGCTTAACAGAAAAGAACTCAATAAGTTGCAAAGTCGTATCAAGGAGCGAGGCTACACCATTATTCCAGTAATGCTTTACGTCAATCCCCAAGGTCGCGCCAAGTTGCTCATTTCGTTGGCACGAGGCAAGAAATTCTTCGACAAGCGCGAGAGTATCAAGGAAAAAGATACGCATCGCGACATGCAACGTGAGTTGAGTTACTGATTTTTCATTTTTCACTCTTTATTTTTCACTCAATCATGCTGGTTTTTAAGTTTGGAGGCGCTTCGGTAAACAGTGCCGATGCTGTGAGAAACATGGCTTCTATTTTGCGGAAATATGCTTCGGAGAAGCTTGTCGTGGTCATTTCCGCTATGGGAAAGACGACGAACGCCTTGGAACAACTGGTTCCGGGAGTATGTGCCGACGATAGAAAAAACGAGATTCTTCGCAACCTGAAGGATTACCATTTCAATATTGCCAACAGCTTGATTCCATGTAATAATGAACCATTGAGGTCGACGTTGGACAGGTTGTTTGACGAGTTGGAGGTAAGGTGTTTTAGGACTCCGACGTCATACAATTTCGACTATGATCAAGTGGTTTCGTTCGGAGAATTGATTTCTACTACCATAATCAGCTATTTCTTGAATTCAATAGGAATGCGCAACAATTGGATTGACGTGAGGAACATTATCACTACCGACGCCAATTATCGCGAAGGTCATGTGATTTGGGACTTGACCCAGGAAAATGCGCAACATCTTTGCAATCAGTTCAATGATGAACTCTCGGTTTTAATTACCCAAGGTTTTATCGCCGGTACGGCCGAAGGTACTACCACGACGCTTGGGCGCGAAGGGTCCGACTATTCGGCTTCAATCCTGTCCTATTGCCTTGATGCCGAATCGATGACTATCTGGAAAGATGTTCCAGGTTTTTTGAATGCCGATCCAAAGTTCTTCAGCAACACGGTAAAAATACAGCAAATACCATACAATGAGGCTATTGAGTTGGCTTACTATGGCGCAAGCGTAATCCATCCCAAAACAGTAAAACCTATTCAGAATAAGAATGTTGAACTGCATATCCGCTCTTTTATCCTACCCGACGAGGCGGGTTCTGTGGTGGGCCCGTATGATTGCATTGTGCCGGAGACTCCTTTGTATATCTTCAAAAACAACCAGGTCTTGTTGTCGATTCTCCCTAAGGACTTCTCCTTTATTGCCGAAGACAATCTTCAGGTGATTTTTGGCTATTTTGCGCAGTTGGGAATTCGTGTCAATGTCATGCAAAACTCGGCGTTGAGCTTTTCTGTTTGTATCGACGACAATAAAATTTTGCTGGAACAACTCTTGAAGTTACTCCAGCAAAATTTCAGGGTTTATTACAATAAGTCGCTGCAACTGATTACCATTCGGTATTATACTCAGCAGATTGTAGATGAGATTGTTGCAGGGCGTCCCATATTAATGGAACAGCGCAGCCGCTCTACGGCTCAGATTGTCGTTAGCGATTCTTGTACTTGTCTATCTGACCTTTCATAGTGTCGATGCAGCTGGCTACGGCTTCTTCGAAGCTGTTGGCTTGTTTGCTGACAAAAAGGGTCTGTCCGGGAAGTGACATGGAGATTTCGGCGACTTTGTTGTTGGCGCTTTCGGGTTTGTCTACCTTCAAGGTTACTTCGCATTTTGTGGCATTGTCGATAAGACGATCCAGTTTGGCGATTTTTTCATTGATGAACTTCTCAAGTTCAGCGGATGCCTTGAATTTTACAGCATTGATTGTGGTGTTCATAATTACCTCCTTTTTATTAGTTTTTATTAATTTCTCGATTTAAAGGCTCTTTAAGAGCTCATTGCTCTTTCGCATTTTTGGCAGTTGCTCTTGGGTGTGCATGCTTGTAGGTCTCTTTCAGGTGCTCTCGTGTAACGTGGGTGTATATCTCTGTGGCGGCCAGGCTGCTATGACCTAGCAATTCTTTTACTGCATCGATATTGGCGCCTTCGTTGAGCATCTCCGTCGCAAAAGTGTGGCGAAACACGTGGGGGCTGATTCTGTCGGCATTGGATAGCGCGCTCATGTATTTCTTTACAATGTTGTAGATGTTTGACGTGCTTAATGCCGTACCTTTTTTAGTGATGTAAAAGTTCTCGTTGTTTGGATATTCTTTATTCTTTAACGCAAGATAGCGTTTGATATTTTGTGCCAACTCATTTTCTATGGGAATAATGCGTTGTTTGTTGCGTTTGCCTAGTACTTTTATGGTCATTGCCGAGAGGTCGATGCTGCTTTCCGTTAGTCCTGCTATCTCTGCTCTTCGCATCCCTGTCTCGTATAACATTCTCAGTAATAGTTTGTCTCGTTCTCCTTCAAAGGTGTCTGGGAATGTTTCGACGTTGTAGAGTCTGGAAACTTCGTTCTCTTTATAGAATACGGGTAATTTTTTTTCAAATTTGAGGGTGGAAACTTTTGTAAAAATATCCCCTTTGACAATGCCTTGTTTGCGTAAATATTTGTGCCAGGACTTGAGGGCGGATATTTTCTTCATCACCGTCCTTGCCGACATTCCTTCTTCCATCATGGTGATTTGCCATTCCCGTACAATCTTGCTGTCGATGTCCGATAGAGTATCTATGCGGTTGTTTCCAAGATACTTACAGAATTCCATAAGGGCATCATGATAGGTTCTTACCGTCAGGGCAGACAGTCTCCGTTCCGATGCGATATAGTCAAGAAACATTGTTATGGCCTCTTCGATTTTCATCACTACAAAGATACAACATTTTTTTGTATTGTAATGGGTGGTTGCCCCAAAATGTATCTCTTAGCATTGGTATATACAAAAAAAGATGTCCATAAAGACATCTTCCTTTTTTGATTCGTAAGAACGGAAGCCTATTTGTCCAACTCGCTCTGACGGAGCTGCTGAACGTAGATGGCTTTCATTTTGCGTTCCCTTGCGATAACGGAAGGTTTAGTGAATTTCTGGCGTTCGCGCAGTTCTTTCACTACACCAGTCTTTTCGAATTTTCTTTTGAGTTTTTTGAGAGCTCTTTCGATGTTGTCGCCTTCTTTAATAGGAACTACGATCATAGTAAATACCTCTTTCTTGTTAAGGGTTGATAAAAATGTTTATTAAGACTAATAAGGTCTTCAAACTTAGAACTGGAGATGTCCCTGTGCTTCTGCATCAGCGAGAGCTGCAAGAATGCCTTTCTTGTTGATGATGCGGATGCCCTTTGCGGAAACTTTCAAAGTAATCCACATATCCTCTTCGGGAATGTAAAACTTCTTGGTCTGCAAGTTGGGAGAGAATTTTCTCTTGGTACGAATGTGTGAGTGGGATACATGGTTGCCGCCAATCACTTTTTTTCCGGTAATTTCACAAATCTTCGACATGATGATATAATTTTTATTGTTTTTATGCGTTTTTTTATTGTCTTTCTACTGACGAAAACGGGTGCAAAAGTCGGTTTTTTTTTTGATATGGCAAAACTTTTCAACAATGTAGGATTGCATATTTTAATTTTTTAACATAAAGTAATTTTTAAATAATTATAAAATAATAAATTATATTTTTGTGATTTTGTATATTTAACATTGTTTATTTGTCGTTCTTTTATTCAAAAATGGTGTTTTCTGATGTTCATTTTGGCAATTGAATCACTTTTTGAACCTTCTCTACTGCAAAAATTCACCTTTAATATCTAATTGATTGTCTTTCTCGAAAAAAATAATCCAATGGTATCGTGCCGAAGGCAGGCAACTGCCGTGGCGCAACGTCGATAATCCCTATTTCATTTGGCTGTCGGAGATTATTTTGCAGCAGACGCGCATTGAGCAGGGTATGGAATATTATTTCCATTTTATCTATACCTATCCCACTGTCGCGGATTTGGCGTCGGCGACGGAAGAGCAGGTGCTCAAGAGTTGGCAGGGTTTGGGCTACTATTCGCGGGCCAGGAATCTCCATTCCGCGGCGCAATATATCGTGAATTATTTCAATGGGGAATTTCCTGATAATTATAAGGATATTTGCTCGCTCAAGGGCGTGGGACCCTACACGGCGGCGGCTGTCGCCTCTTTCGCTTTCAAACTTCCGTATCCGGTCATCGACGGCAATGTCTATCGGTTGATTACAAGGCTTTTCGGCATCTATACTCCTGTCCCTTCCAATGCCGCCTACAAGGAAATTGAGACTTTGTTGAAGTCGTTGATGGATGTCGAACATCCTGATTTGTTCAACCAAGCGTTGATGGATTACGGCTCAATGGTTTGCAAGCCGTTGAATCCTGATTGCGTATCATGTATTTTCGCCCGTGAGTGTATTGCTTTGCAGAAGGGCAAGGTTGAGGTGCTTCCTGTTAAAATGGCTCCTCCCAAGGTCAAGGAACGGTTCTTCTATTATTTCGACGTAGAGTGGCCTATGGGTTCTCAGCGATATACATGGGTGCAATGCCGCATGGGGAAGGATATTTGGCAAGGATTGTATGAATATCCGCTCGTCGAGTCGGATTCTGAATGGGACGACAAGCGTTTAGTGGATTATGCCAAGCGTTTCGGAGGAGATTTTTTCTCGATGCGTCCCATCGAATTAACCTGCTCGGCGCAATTTACGCACAAACTCACACATCAGACCATAAAGGCTCGTTTTGTGCACATGGTTTTTGATGAAGAACCATGCTCAAATCCGCTAAATTCGCAGTCTGTTCCTTGTGTCAAGCTTAAAACTCTCCCTGTTTCTCGTTTGATAGACAAGTATTTGTCAAAAAAGTGAATTTTTCTCGTCGAAAAGTACCGAAAAAGAAGTATCTTTGCATTCGATACGCACTATTTTGATAACTAAAACAAACTATATAATGATTGGAGTAAACAAAGTAATTTTGATTGGAAATCTGGGTAAGGATCCAGATGTTGTATCTTTCCCTCAAGATAATAGTGCTGAGGGCGCTGTCGTAAAAAAGGCCTCTTTCCCTTTGGCCACAACAGAAAACAGAAGAAACCGCGATGGTGAGCGTATTGAGCAGACCGAGTGGCACAATGTCGTCTGTTGGCGCACTTTGGCTGAAATAGCCGAGAAAATCTTGCGCAAAGGCACCTCTATCTATGTGGAAGGTCGTCTTCAGACTCGTTCATGGGAAGATAAGGATGGCGTGAAGCACCGTGTTACGGAAGTTGTCGCCGACAATTTCATCATTTTGTCCAAGCGCAACGACAATCCGCTGAACAACGCCTCTCGCGACCCTTTGGCTACCATCTTGAACGACGAGACAGAGCCTTTGGGTGATTTGCCTTTCTAAATTTATTGCGATGCAAGTGCGCGATTCATTCTGTGGAATGAGTTGTAATAAATGAAAAACGCGGGCTCCATCATCGATGGAGCCCGCGTTTTTTTAGTGCTTGCTAATTCTCGGGTTTCCCTAAAAGCTTGAACATGTTGCGCTTGTATGCCTCTACACCAGGTTGGTTGAAGGGGTTGACCCCCAACATATATCCACTAATTGCACAGGCAAACTCGAAGAAATAAATGAGTTGTCCCAATGTGTATTCCGTAATTTCGGGGAGTTCTATTCTCATTACAGGCACATTCCCGTCGATGTGTGCCATGATTGTGCCTTTCTCCGCATTATAGTTGATTTCGGTAAGGCTTTTTGTCGTCAGATAGTTGATTTTGTCAAGATTTTCCTTGTCAGAAGGAATGGAAACATGGTTGTGAGGACGGCATACGCTAATGAATGTCTCGAACATCAACCTTTCTCCGTCTTGGATATATTGCCCCATGGAGTGAAGGTCGGTTGTAAAGCTTAAGCTGTGAGGAAGAATGCCTTTCCCGTCCTTTCCTTCGCTTTCGCCGTAGAGCTGCTTCCACCATTCGCTGATGTATTTGAGGTTGGACAGGAAGTTGGTGAGAACCTCTACTTTGCGACCTTCTTGATAGAGAATGTTCCTTGTGATTGCGTATCGCAAAGCGAGATTCTTTTCGATGTTGTTTTCTTGTATGCAATGGTCTCGCATGTCGCGGGCGCCTTGCAGGAGTTTTTCAATGTCGTATCCGGCCATGGCGATGGGTAGCAAGCCTACAGGAGTGAGTACTGAGAATCGTCCGCCGACGTTGTCGGGAATCACGTACATGCTGTAGCCTTCTTTAGTCGCAATGTCGTGCAAGGCGCCTTTGCGTGCGTCGGTGATGGCTATGATTCTTTCCTTGGCTTCGGCTTTTCCATATTTGTCCTCGAGATGTGACTTGATGATGCGGAACGCTACAGCGGGCTCTGTGGTGGTTCCGGATTTGGAGATAACGGCCAACGAGTACTCTTTTTTATCTAAAAGATGTAAGAGTTGGTGATAATAATCTTCGCTCAGGGTGTGGCCGGCATAGATGACAAGAGGATGCTTTTTGGTGCAATCAAAGGGTTCGAATTCGGACTGTAGCGCTTCAATCACAGCACGGGCGCCCAGATAGGAACCTCCAATGCCGATGACAACAAATAATTCGGATTTTGGAGCTAACCGCGCAACATCTTGGCGAATGCTCTCAAGTAGTTCGGAGCAGATTTCTTCGGGGAGGTCGACCCAGCCTAAGAAATCATTGCCCAGGCCATTTCTCGAAAGTAGATTTTTTTTCGCCTCAAGCGCTTTTGACGAAAATTCTTCGATTTTTTCCTCTGTGGCGATTCTTTTGCTCCCATCTATTTCTAATCTAATGTTTATCATGCTGTTAATGTGTGTTTTTGTTAATACATTTGTTGTTTTTGACTGTTGGATGTAACATAAAATACCTAATTAACGTTAAAAGAAATGAAAATATTTTTATCGTTTGAAAAAAATATGTATTTTTGCACAAATATTGCTCATATTGGTCAAGATGTTAATTGTGTAATTACTAATTGTTAAAGAAAAACAAAACAACAAAAACTTAGTTAATATGTTAAAAAAGTTATTATCAATTGGTGTATTGGCAAGCGTAATGGCTTTCGCTAATACTGGTATTGCTCAGGAAACGCCGGAGTATCCTCACTACGGTTTTTGGAGCAATTGGTCCATTGGCGCCAGCGTTGACTTTGCTAAGCAAGGCAACATGGGCTGGGACTTTAAACAAGGTACCAACATTGGTGCTACGTTTATGTTCGAAAAGGAACTGAACTATGTATGGGACTTGCGCCTCTCTTTGGCAGCTCCTGGTCTGCTTATCGCAGATGAAGATGCAGATTGGACGTTTGACCGTTACGTGAACGCTGCTATCAGCTTCAAGTTCTCCATCAACGACGCTATCAAGGGCTACAACCCCGATAGAAGAGGTTCCCTCTATTTGTTGGCTGGTGGTGGTCTTGGTTTCCAACGTACTCAAGCTGGTGTTAGCAAACCCATGATCCTTGACGAGTGGCACACTACCGTTTTCGCTCAGATCGGCCTCGGCTTCAGCTACAAAGTTTGCAAACACAGCACTTTGTTCTTGGAAGTTATTGCCGACGACCATGCGTTCCTGCCCAAATTTGTTGACCACAGAGCTATGGCTGACATCTACGCAAGCCTTGGTTACTTGTACAACTTTGGTCCTACCGCTGCCGACGAGGCTTTGATCGCTCAGAAAGCACTCCTTACCCAGGAAAACTTCGACGCTTTGAACAACAAGGTTGACAACCTCGAAAAAGAACTTCTCGCTGCTAAGCAGAACGAACAGAAATTGAAGAACCGCATCGCTGAACTTGAAGATGAACTCGCTAACGTTCCTCAGGGCAATACCGCTGCTGCTGATAGCTTGCAGAAGGTTATCGACCAGATCAAGGCTGACCAGATGACTTATTACGCACTTCCTTTCTCCGTTCTTTTCGATGTTGACCAGTACAAGGTTAACGATACCGAAATGGTTAAGATCGACGCTGTTGCTCGCGTGATGAAAGACAATCCTGATGTTAAGTTCAACCTCTATGGTTTCTGCGACCACACTGGTTCTGACGCTTACAACCAGAAACTTTCCGAAAAGCGTGTAAACGAAGTTAAGAGACTTCTCGTTAAGAAGGGCATTGCAGAAGATAGACTTACTTGCGAAGGTAAGGGTAAATCTGTAAGTTTCGGTGACTCCAAGTATGCTGTTAACCGTCGTGTCTCCTTCTATCGCGTTATTGAATAGTATTATTCGAAACTCTTTATAAAAAAGGCGACCTTTGGGTCGCCTTTTTTATTGTCCAGATAATATTGTCTATAATAATGAATACTTAAAATAGAGGTGTTGTTGCTTTGAGACAGGGATTTTGCTTATTTGGAGATGACTTTGAAAGCAACGCGGCGATTTGCGGCGCGGCCCTCTTCGGTGGCGTTGTCGGCTATGGGTGCCTCTTTTCCGTAGCCTTTGTAGCTGAGTCTTTTCGCCTCTATGCCATGTCTCACTAAATAATCCACCACGGCTTTGGCCCGCTGTTCCGATAGGCGTTGGTTGTAGTTGGCGGAACCTTGGTTGTCGGTGTGGCCTTGAATCTCAATCTTCATTTTCGGATTATCTCTCAGCAAATCAATAAGACGAATGAGTTCTTTGTAGGATTGTTGCAACAAGGTGTTTTTGTCGAATTCAAAATAGATGTCTTTGAGCACAATAGTGCTGCCGACAGCTATGGGTAATGCGGCTTTTGTGGTCGAAGGATTTTCGGTCACTTCCACTTCGGGATATTTGAGGCACTCTAAATGTATATCGTCGATATAATAGTAGGCTCCAGGAAGAAGGTTTTCAAGACTGTCGGGAAAAACAAGATTCGATTGCGAAGCACTCTGGAAATTTCCGATGCTTAGAAATTCTTCTCCGCCAGAAGCCACAAAAGTCCCTTCGATTTTTTGCCATTCTTTTGTGTTGTCCAAGATGCGTTCTTTGGGATTGACGACTTGGGGTTGGTAAAAGGTGTTGATGGTTTGCACCACTGAGGCTGAAATCCTTTTGGAGTCTCGGCGCATCAAAATGCCTTGTGTGGTGTCGGTGATACGCTCGGTGGTAAAGAGTCCTCCGATAGATGCTATGGCTCCTGTGGAGTATTCCGACAGGCTTACGCAAAATGACAATCGATAGGTGGCTCCCTTTACGAGAGGTTCTTTGAGTTGTGTCTGCAAGTATTCCCGATATTTGTCTTGGCTGACGTAGATTCCGCAATATCCTTCTCCGTCGTAGGCTTCTTGGATGCCTAACTTGTTTTTGGGAATACTGCATTCTTTGCTCCCGCATACATTGTAGTAGTCAGCGCTCCCCTTTGTGGGTTGATACCATGCGTCAACAACAGTGAGAACGCCAACGGCGTTGATTTTCCTCGGACAATCGGTGTGGCTCTCGAAAGATGGGTTGTAAACCAGGTTGTCTATGGCATGCCGCATTGCCTGCGACCGTAAGAATGGCGAGGCACTGAGAAATACAAATAAAAAAGTCCAACGTCGAATCATTAGAAAAGAATCTTGGAAGTCTTTAGCTGCGTTTATTTAGTAATCTCTCATTTCCCAACGCATTTCATCATGCTTTCCCAAAGGAGTCGTGCGGTAATGTCCCAGGAGAATTTCTCTCGTTGAATGCGCCCTTTTTCAATTAGTTGGTTGCAGAGTTCGGCATCTTCTTCAATGCGTGCAAGGGCTGTGGCAATTGAGTTTGTGCTGTGCGGGTCTATCAGTAATGCCGCATCTCCGGCAATTTCGGGCATGGAAGTGCAATTTGATGTGATAACGGGCACCTCTGCATGAAACGCTTCAATAATGGGAATTCCAAATCCTTCAAAAAACGAGGGGTAGACAAAGGCTTTGGCCGCAGAGAGAAGTCTGGAGAGCGTCTCGACGTCGGCGCGACCTGTGAGAACAACGTCTTCTTGATGATCCATTCTGTCGAATGCTTTCTTCAGTTCGTCTTGCCACCATACCCGGGCGCCCACAACAACCAGCTTTATGTCGCTATTGCTTGTCGTCTTGAACTGATCGAAAGCTGTCAAAAGATTTGCGAGATTTTTTCTCCGCAGAATGGTACTGATAAATATGAAATAAGGTTTTCCTTGGGTGTATTCGTCTCTTGTCTTTGCGTTTTCCGTAGGGCCTAAAGGCGTGTAGGCGTCGTGGGCTCCATCGTAAACCACGTCAATCTTTTCTAAGGCAATGTGGTATGTTTCGGCAATGTCTCTCTTTGAATATTCTGATACTGTGGCAATTCGTGTGGCAAGTTGCGCATATCGAGGAAAATAGTGGCTCATGAACCTTTGGTGAGATGCTTTAAGGTTGCCTTCGAAGTGCTCGAAATTCAGGTCGTGAATTACTGTCAAGGTGGGGACTTTGCTCTTGGTCGAGATAAAGCCGTCAGGAGAAAGAAACAGTTCGATTTTGTGTTTTCTCAGGGCCTTGCTTACGCTCCACTCGAAAAACAGGTACCATAATAGTGGATGCCGTGCCTGAGGGTGAAGTACTATGGGGTGTACGTTGCTGCCAGTGACGAACGATGCCGCGTACTTTCTGTCAAAGAAAAGATAGAAATCATCTTCCGGATGGTCTTTTACGATTCGCTTCACCGTTTCGGCCGTAAACCATCCGATTCCATCCATCTTGTTGGATATCAGTAACCGTGTATTGATAGCTATGCGCATTTCCTTGCTGTATGTGGGATTACTTGTTGTTCGAGCTACTTTTGATATTCTCCTCGAACGAATTTTTCAATCACTATTGGGAAATACTGATGCTCCAATTTGTGGATTTTCTGTGCAAGAGTGTCGGGCGTGTCGCTGTCTGTTATTTCGCATTTTGCTTGGAATAGTGTAGTGCCTTTGTCGTAATGGTTATCGACTACGTGGATGGTGATGCCACTTTCTTTTTCATGATGGGCTATCACTGCTTCATGCACACGTTCGCCATACATGCCTTTGCCGCCGTATTTGGGCAGCAATGCAGGGTGTATGTTCACTATTTTGTTAGGATAAGCCTTAAGGAGGTTCTCCGGAACCAGCAATAGAAATCCTGCCAAGACGACATAGTCGACCTTTCTGTCTTGTAAGAATCTCAAAACATTGTCGCTTTCAAAAAAATCCTTCCGATTGAAATATTGAGCCGTGATTCCCAGGTTCTGCGCGCGCTGGGCGATATAGGCGTCTTTTTTATTATATATGATGCAATTGATGTCAATGTCGTTTATTTTGGAGAAATGTTCGGCAATGCGTTGCGCGTTCGTCCCGTTTCCCGAACCAAATATCGCCAGTTGTATATTTTTATCCATAATATTGATTTTTAATAAAATATAATGATTGTTCAAAAAAACACCATCAGTTATTGTTTGCAAATTTATGAATTTTCGTTGATTTTTTCTCTCAAGACAGTAATTTTATCTTGAATTTTCAAATGTATTAATTTTTTTTAACCAATGTAATAATCAGTAAAACAGTATAATATAGAAATTAACACACATGTTGTTAAGCAAAAATCCTCTCTATGTGGTTTTTTTTTCGTTTCTTTGCAAATCGTTTAACTAAAAAATCTTCAAAAAATGTCTGAAATTGCAACGAAAGTACAGTCTATCATTGTTGATAAACTTGGTGTAGACGAGAAAGATGTTACTATGGAAGCAAGTTTTACCGCCGACCTCGGTGCGGATTCTTTGGATACCGTTGAACTGATTATGGAACTTGAGAAAGAGTTCGATATCACCATTCCGGATGAGGCTGCAGAAAATATTGCTACCGTTGGCGATGCAGTTGCTTTCATTGAAAAAGCTCAGCAGAACTAACCAATCATCTTATGAGTTTCAAAAGAGTAGTTGTTACGGGCCTTGGCGCGCTTACCCCTATAGGTAATTCCGCTCAGCAATTGTGGGATTCGCTGATTAAAGGTGTAAGTGGTGCCGGCCTAATTACTCGTTTTGATGCAGAAAAATTCAAATGCAGAATCGCATGCGAGTTGAAAGGATTCGACCCGCTATGCCATTTCGACAGAAAAGAAGTCCGCAAGTTAGATCCTTTCACTCAATATGGAATTGTTGCAGCCGAAGAGGCGATTGCAGATGCCGGACTGAATGTAGATGCTGTTGACAAATCTCGTATTGGTGTCGTTTGGGGCACGGGTATGGGTGGCGTACTTGCGTTCCAACAAGAAATATCCAACTATCTCGAAGGCGCATGCGTTCCTCGGTTTAGTCCTTTCTTTGTACCTAAGGTTATTAGCGATATCTGCGCCGGCCATCTTTCCATTAAGTACGGTTTTTCCGGACCCAACTACGCTACGGCGGCCGCATGTGCGTCTTCGGCCGTGGCTATCAGCGATGCGTTGATGCTCATCCGTCTGGGCAAGGCGGAAGTGATTGTTTCGGGCGGTTCCGAAGCAGCCATCACTGAATGCAGTATTGGCGGTTTCGGCTCTATGATGGCCCTTTCCACGCGTAATGATGACCCTCTTACGGCTTCACGTCCGTTTGGCAAAGACAGAGATGGCTTTGTTCTTGGCGAAGGGGCTGGAGCTTTGGTGTTGGAAAGTTTGGATCATGCTTTGGCACGCGGTGCGCATATCTACGCCGAATTGACGGGTAGTGGGCTTACAGCCGACGCCTACCACATCACGGCATCGCATCCTGAAGGAACTGGCGCCAAGGAAGCCATGCGTCTCGCCGTCATGGAATCCGAAATGCAACTTACCGATGTTGATTACATCAATACGCATGGAACCTCCACTCCTTTAGGCGATGTCTCTGAATCGAAAGCTGTAGCTGATCTTTTTGGAGACCATGCCTACAAAATCAGCCTCAACTCAACAAAGTCAATGCATGGGCACCTGCTTGGCGCAGCGGGTTGCGTTGAAGCCATAGCAACCGTGCTGGCCATCCAAAAAGGAGTTGTCCCTCCTACAATCAACCACTTTGCCGACGATCCCAATATCCCTCAATTGGATTTCACGTTCAATAAACCCGTCAATCGCGACATCACCTTTGCGCTAAGCAATGCTTTCGGATTCGGTGGACATAATGTCTGCTTGGCTTTTCGGAAATATCAATAAGCAGGGATCGTAATGTCTTCCTTCCTTTATTTTGTCTCCCATCCAGCTGCTTTCAAAGAGTATGTCTGGGCTGCCGTGTTTCATCGCGGAGGCAACAGACAGTTCTACATGTTTTTCCAAAATGTATTGGGCTATACGCCTAAGAATACGAAAATATATCAAGTCGCCTTTTTGCACCGCTCAAAATCCATCCAAATGCAGCAAGGATATAAAATCAACAACGAGCGCCTTGAGTATTTGGGTGATGCTGTTCTAAGTAGCATGGTGGCGCATTTGCTTTACAGAAAATATCCTTTGCAGGGCGAGGGATTCCTTTCCGAGCTGCGATCTAAGATAGTGTCTCGTTCCAGCCTCAACAAATTGGCTGAGAAAATCGGGCTCGATCAGCTCATCAACTACAATCGGGCTCAGCAGGGCGTGTTCAAGTCGATGGACGGCGACGCCTTTGAAGCATTGGTGGGCGCCATTTATCTGGAGAAAGGATATGAGTTTGCATACAAGGTCATCATTGACCGAGTGATGAAGGTCTATCTTGATATTGACGCTTTGGCGAATGCTGAATGGAACTTCAAAGGCAGGCTTATCGACTGGGGGCAACGCAATCACAAAGTGGTATCGTTCGAGCAGGTGCGAGTCATTACGCAGGGGCCCAACAACCGCCGTCAGTATGAATGCCGCGTGTGCATAGACGGCATTCCTGGCGCTTCCGCCATAGACTACTCAATTAAAAGTGCCGAACAATTGGCTTCCGAAAAGACGTACAAGCAGCTTGGAGATCAGGGGCTGTTGGTGTAGCTCCTCGTTGGAGTCTATATTCCCACACTTTCTGCTCCACGATGATCAACAAAGGAAGAATTATTGGGAGACGAAACCTTCAAAACTCCAGCGTTTTGCTTTGAATTTTCCGATTTTTTCCATGTTTTGAACAATTAACTGAAATTTTTTGTAGAATATAATTGCTTGATATGTTTTGATTTGTAAAAAATATTATAGAAAACTTAGAGAAAAGTTTTTTCATTTGTGGAAAAAGTTGTATTTTTGCAACCTCAATTGAAACGAGAGAGTTGTTTGAAGATGCTTAAATAAGCCGATGTAACTCAGTTGGTAGAGTAGCTGATTTGTAATCAGCCTGTCGGGGGTTCGAGTCCCTTCATCGGCTCGAATTTCTAAAGTGCCAACGAGAATACGGGGAAGTCGCATAGTGGCAATTGCAACAGACTGTAAATCTGTCCTCTTCGGAGTTCAGTGGTTCGAGTCCACTCTTCCCCACAAACATCAGAGAAGCGGAAGTAGCTCATTTGGTAGAGCGATAGCCTTCCAAGCTATAG
>JAZLKZ010000067.1:0-15093 GCA_045597845.1 Bacteroidales bacterium
CATGAAATAATGATGAAAAGTTAGAAAATAGAAGAAAATTCATATATTTGCCGCGTTGTTCACTTTGAATTTTGGCTAACGGACTTCACGAAGTTCAGAGGAATGGCGCAAAAATGCTAAAAATAGAAGTCCCCTTAAATAATAGTGGAATGAAATAGGCGTTAAAAAACAAACTCCACAATAGCGCTCGCCTCGCTACCAATGGCTAACTCGATGATGAAGCCGTTTTCGATCTGGAAAAGGGTAGGAGTGAGGCTGTCACCCAATTTGGCAGCCACGCGGTATTCCACGCGAAGGCCTTTCACCACGAAGTCCTCGGGCAGCAGTTCCATCGCCATGCGGATGTAGTTGGCGTTGTTGACGTGACGGTTATAGTCGATGTCGGCGCGCATCACCTGGATGGGTGCAAAAGACTTGCCTTCTTCCTTCGGCAGGATGATGCGACGGTCTTTGTAGTTCATCTCCAGCTGGGGCTCGATGAGCAATGAGTTGGCCACGGCATCGTCCACACGCTTCAGTTTTCCATTGGCTTTATCCACGAAGGCCCCCATGCTCCAAGTGCGGTAGCAGGGCTTGCCTTCGGCATCATAAATAAAGGTGTTGCGGAAGCCGAACATGGGCTTCATGCCGTAGACCGAGGTGGTCACGGTCAGTTCTTCCTTGAAATCGGGCACACGCATGATCTCCACCTGCCTTGAGGCAAGCAGCTGCGCCATATTCTCGTGTGCGAAGTATTCCTTTACCTGTGGCTCGCTGTCGATCCACATCTCGGAGCAGTCCTGCATCATCTGAAGGGCGGAAAACAATTTAAGTTTGCCCTCGCTGTCGCAGGTGCTGGTGGTTACTTTATAGTTTAGGCTGTACATAAAATCTAATTTTTGGCAAAGATAAGTTTTTTTAATGGTGGATGTCATTCATGGGCAGCGCAACAACGGCCATCTTCAAAGAAGGAAACAATCAGTATACCAACCGAATATTGTCACACCAAACCACATTGCCTGGACATCCGGTAAACGCCTCCTGACAGCCTGACGAGATTTGCAAAATCAGATGGGTAGGCGTTGCATCTGCTTTATAAGCAACTTCTTGCACAGGAACCATCTTTCCTTTTGAATTGCGCGCCATGAAGCGGTTTTTGGTCAGTTTCTCCCATGATTTGTAATCGGAATGTAGGGTGATATCGCCGTAACGAATGGGTAGGCGGTGATTGTTGCGCCACTCAGAAATGCTTTTTGTGATACGTTCTGAGGCTGTGCCAACCCGATAGGCAAAAATGTTGCCATCGGCATCTTCCCAACGATGTTGCAGTAAGAAAATGATTTCGCCTTCATCCCGCCCTTCTATTTGGGTCACTTTTGTGGAACCAGTAGCGCGCACCATGGCAGAGTTTTGTTTTATTATTGCTTTATAATCAAGCATTAGAGCCGAAGGGCGTTTTGTGAATGGAATGCCCATGTCAATAGTCTTCATCGGCACTTTGCAACCTTCCAGCGTCATTGGGTCAAGAAGGGCGCCTGTGAACAAACTGCCTGTGGCAAGAGCCTTGAGGTCGATGCCGATGGCTGTCACGGTTTGGAGCGTGGTTTCCAAACGACAGCAATAACCATTGCCACGCCGCTCAGGGGTGACCGAAACGGCGGCTTTCTCCACCCCGCACACTTTGGCGTAGGCATTACTCGTTCCCCAAGGCGAATTATCACTATCGTATGGGTAGGGCTTGTTTTTGCAGATAGTGTCGGTCTTGGCGACGACATACAATGTGTGTGTGTTTCCACCCAACAGTAATGATTCCTTAATGTAGCGCACCGTCCACGAGTCCATATTGCCATAAGGCAGGTACTCTATTTTTTCTTGTGCGTAGAGTGCAAAGGAGAGTGCCAACAGCACGTTTAACAATGCCCATCTCGGTGCTTTGTGTCTCATAGATTTATGGATTTATGGCTGTGAGGACTGTTTCGCGCAGTCTTCCATCTCCTCGTTCAACATTTCCTCGAACATGCGCACGGAGTTGGAAAGGCTGTATTTTTTGGCGGCTTTGGCATAGAGTCTCTCCATATACTCGCTTTCCTTTGGATGGTCAAGCCAGTAGTCGATGGCGCGGGCGAGGTCCTTGGGACTTCCTGCCCTGAAGAGGCTGCGACCGTCAAGAGCAAACTGCGGTGTGGCACTGACTTCGGAATTGGCAATGACGGGCACCAAGCCCGTGGCAAAGGCTTCGATGCACGAGATGGCCTCGCTTTCCATGTCGCTCGCGTGCACATAAAGGTCGGCTTGCGACAGCAGGGCAATCAACTCGTCTTGGTTCTTGTATACAAATTGGGGCGGATGGGGCAACGTCTGGCCCAGTGCCACGTATTCGTCGTGCTTTGGACCTTGACCTGCAAAGACGAGCTGGATCTTGTCGGCATATTTTGTGTAGGGCACGGCATTGATAAGCACATCTTGTCGTTTCTCGGCCGAAAGTCGTCCCACCATCATGATCAGTATTTTGCCTTCAAACTCGGGTGACTTGGCAGGCCGTCCTTCGTCAAGGTTGCGGTGTCCCGCCTGGAGGAATGCATCCTGGATGCCGTTGGAGATGACATGGATTTTGGCCGTGTAGCCGCGTTGCTTGATTTCGTCGGCCATAAACTGCGAAGGCGCATGGATGTGCCTGAACTTGTTGTAGAGAAAATCCCTGAAACTGATGTATGTGCCGTTTTGGATCCAATCCACCTTGCCCAGCCCCACCGACGACCATAGGTTTTGCGGTTGGATGTGAAACGCGGCGGTCGAAGGCTTTCCTATCTTGTCGGCATAGTGTTTAGCTTCTATCTCAATGGCGAATGGCAGGAAGCAATGGATGATGTCGGCCCATTCAACCGCCTCGTGGATGGTCTTTTTCTCGTTGGAGGCGAAGTTGAAGTTGTGCTTGTCCATCAACGGTTGGAAAATGGGCATCTTGTATGTGGGCAGGGCAAAACGGTCGTCGCCCGGCTCGCCTGAAGTCAGGATTTTCACCTCGTGGCCGCGCTGGCGCAACTCTGCTGCAAAACGCTGTGCCGAGATACTGGTGCCATTATTGTTGGTGTCGTAAGTGTCTATCACAAAGAGGATTCTCATAAGAAATGGTGTAAAAATATAAGACCGCAAAGGTAAAACCCTTTTGTAGGATAATAATGTCCTTAAAACGATAAATTATGTTCTATTTTATATATTACCGAATTAAACTATTGTTTATTTTTGCAGCATTATATAAAAAATCAATCATTTAAATTCCATCAAGTATTGTTCTAAAATTAAATACCAATAGATTAGGCGTATGTTTACTGAAAAGAATAGAAATGATGGTTTGCCTGTTTTGAGCGATTCGTCGAGTATCATAAGGCGTACAGCATGGAAAAACAACGAGATAATGGTGGCCGAAATTGAGAATCACACGGAGGTAGGCATACCACAATACTTCCACACCAGTCATTATGCCGTCCTATTTGTCACGCAAGGCACGCTCAGCGGAAAGATTAATATGGTCGATTTCGAGATGAAAGCACCTGCTGCCGTTTACATCTTTAACGACCATGTGCTGCATTATAACAGCAGTAGCTCCGACCTAAAGGTTCGTCTTCTCTCGCTTTCTCCGGTGATTGCCGAGGAACTATCGCTCTCACTACACTACGAAAAAGTACACTACGCCTATGTCCGTCCTGCCTCACAGCTTGACGAGACAAGCATGCAGACCATTATGCACTATCTTGACCTCTTGGAAGCTCTGATGCAGAATGAATCGCTAGAAAGGCGGACGACCTTGGTATATCTTATCCATTCCCTCTCATCTTTCCTTTCTGAATTTCATGCTAACAGCCTCTCATCTCAGAAACCGTTTTCGCGCTCCGAGGAATTGGCAGGACAGTTCCTCTCGCTGGTCGATAAGCATTGTCATGAGCACCACAACATCAAATGGTACGCCGATATGCTTCACCTTACGCCGGTCTATATCTCCAATGTGGTGAAACAAGTGACGGGGCGAACAGCGGGCGACAATCTCACGGATTGTTTAGTCTTAAAGGCCAAGTCGCTGCTGTTGACCTCCACGCTCTCCGTCCAGCAGATCTCCGACCGACTCGGTTTTCAAAACCAAAGCCATTTCGGCACTTTCTTCCGTCGGGCCGTGGGCATGAGCCCCCAGAAATTCAGGAGGGGAGATTGACCATCGATATGTTTTTTTACCTAACCCGACAATATTTACAGAACTATTCAGTTATTCAATAGAACATTGGCATCGCCATGATTGACTTTTTCCGAAAATATGTTTCTGTCGTCGCCCTCATCCTGATGGGCTTGTTCCTCCTTGACCTTACCAACACGGCCCAAGAGGATTTGTACATCATGGAACAAACTGAAATCCTGTCTAATATGTCGTTTGACGGTGATGAGTTTGACGAAGACGAGGATTCGGAGTTTTTGCTCAACAGTCCATCGGATGGTTTGCAATGCCAATGTGACTTTGGCCCAGTTGCATCCCTAGGCGAAGAACAGAATGAAAATCTATGCTCGGCGGCTTTGCGCCTTGTACAGGTGAGGCGCTATGCCCCAAGAAAAAGTCTGGCCGACAGCCATAACCATATCATCACGAAAAACATAAAAGATGGTGCGGACTTCGGTTCGGACCATCTTTTTTTATCCCATAATTCATTTATTATCAACTAAAATCTAACTAAAAATGAAGAAACTAGCATTATTTGTAGCACTCATTGCACTGTCTTTCGCGGTGGCATCGTGCACAAAAGAAACGCCCACAGGAGGCAACAGCAGCAGTAGCAACAACCAATGGGAAGCTGAAGGTGTTGGCGCGGCAGTCAACGCGACCGACATTGCCCCTGAAATTGTCGCTTTTGTCAACACACATTTCCCCGAAACGAACATCCTCAGCTGTAACCAAACTGAGCATTACTATCGAGTGATTCTAAGCGACAATACGAAGGTGTATTTCAACCAGGCATTTGAATGGGTCGAAGTAAACTGCGAGCATTCATCCGTCTATGATGCTGTGCCAGAGACCATTGTTCCTGAGCAAATTACAACATACGTCACCGCCAACTATCCCAATCAGCACATCGATGAAATCGAAAGGGAAAGCAATGGCTGGGAGATTGAACTCAACAATGATGTTGAACTCAAGTTTGATGCCAACTTCAATGTTGTCAATAACGGTGGAAATGGCAACGGAAGTGGTAACAGCACCGATTATGCTGAAATCAACACTTTTGTAAACACCTATTTCCCTCAAACTGAAATTCTTAGAGTCAAAGCGGAAGACGATGAATACGAAGTGGAACTTGCGGATGGTACGGAGATTTCTTTCAATCTCAGCTTTGAATGGACCCACATCGACTGCGATGAATCTAATGTTTATGGCGTCGTTCCCGCCGAACTGGTTCCCGAACAGATTGCAGCCTACGTTACCACGAATTACCCCAACCAGCACATCGACAAAATCGAGAAAAGGGCAAACGGCTGGGAAATCGAGTTAAGCAATGGTGTTGAAATTGAATTCGACAGCGACTTCAACGTGACCCATGTCGACAACAAATAAGAGGTCAAATTATTTCTTCATAACGAAAGCGGTCAATTAATTTCATTGGCCGCTTTCACAAATCTACATCCATGCTTATTGTTATCGCAATTTTAACCCTAATCGCAGGTATCGGGGTATTTTTAGTGGCCTGCAAAATGTTGAGTTCCAGTCTTGAAAGTGCCAGCAGTGCGGGCTTGAAGCGGCTGTTTGCCAAGATGGGGAATAACAAATGGCTCGGCGTGGGCGTCGGCATGGTGGGCACGGCGGCCATCCAAAGCTCGGGTGCGGTGACGGTGATGGTCATCGGCTTCGTGAATGTGGGCATCATGTCTCTCGCCCAGGCTGCCACGGTCATTTATGGTGCCAACATCGGTACCACGGTCACGGCGCAACTGGTGGCCTTGGGCATGTTTGGCGGCCACGGCATCTCTACAACGGTGCTCTTCTCGGCCTTGGCTGGCATCGGGGCCTTCGTGATGATGTTCTCAAAACGGGACAAATGGAAACAAACCGGCAGCATCCTGGCAGGTTTCGGCTTGCTGTTTGTCGGTCTCGGCATCATGTCGGGCGCCATGGATGAATTTGCCGCCTTGGATTCGGTGAAACAGTTTTTGGTCACCATCAGTAACCCCTTGTTGATCGTGTTTATCGGTGCTTTGCTGACGGCCATCATCCAGTCGTCATCGGTGCTGACTTCCATCGCCATTACCATGGTGGTGGCGGGACTGCTCTCGCTCGACCAAGGCATCTTCCTCACGATGGGTTCCAACATCGGTTCGTGCGTGGTGGCGATTTTGGCCGGCATGACCAGTGGCCGAAATGCCAAACGGACAGCCCTCATCCATTTGTTTTTCAATGTGATGGGTGTGGTGCTGTTTTTGCTTATCGCCTTGCTTCTTCATCTTTTCACCCAGGGGGATTGGGGCTTCGGGAGGATGTTTGAGGCTATGTTCCCGCACGCCCCGCAGGTGCAGCTGGCCATGTTCCATACCGTTTTCAACGTCTGCACCACCTTGGTCGCACTGCCTTTGACCAACAACTTGGTTCGCTTGGTGTGCCGCCTCATTCCCGACGATGTCTATGAGCTTCGAGACGACAAGTTCCATCTGCATTTCCTTGACGACTCGATGCTGGTCACGCCCGCCTTGGCTGTCAGGCAGCTGAAGGCCGAAGTCGAAAACATGGGCGAGTTGGCGCACGACAACTTCTGCCGTGCCATCCATATCGTCACCACTCTGGATTTCAGCGACTTGGAGGAGTTTAAAAAGACCGAAAACGAGCTTAACTTCCTGAACAGCGAGTTGACTCGTTATGTGGCTGCGCTTTCCGCAAAGCCTCTCAACGAAACGGATGGCAGGTATCTCAGTTGCAGCGTGAAAAGCGTGAGCGACCTAGAGCGCATCGGCGACTATGCCGAAAACATCGTGGAGTATGCTGAAAGCCTGCAAACCCAGAATGCGACATTCTCAAAGCCTGCCATTCAGGAAATCAAGGAAATGGAGCGTAAGATCACGGCACTTTACAACGAGGTCAAGAAAGCCTATCACGACCTTGACTTTACAGCCCTCGAGTATGCCTATCAGATTGAGGAACAGATTGATAGCTTCACGGAGACCATGGAGTCGCAACATATCAAGCGGCTTGTGGCGGGACAATGCACCCCGCAAGTTGGGGCGGAATACATCTCATTGGCACAAAACGCCGAGCGTGTGGCCGACCATTTCATCAATGTGGGAAAGAGTATTAGGAGTTTTGCATAGTCCAAATGTTCACAAAGGAATTGTAGTTCCATAGCCGTACCCGATGTCGTCTATGTGCACTAAAAAAAGTGCAATATTTTTAGTTTTATGCACTAAAAAAAGTGCATTATTAAGATTGTGGAGCTTGATGCCAGGTTCTTGAGGGCTTGAGTCCGATGGCTTTCGAAATGGATTTTGAGTCTGAGATCCCGTTATCGGCAATAAAAACGATGATCTGTCGCCGATTTTCTTTGTTTCGGTTTTGGTTTGCTTTTTGTCTCAATTCTTCAAGCAACCAATCGGAACCACAAGCACTCCATCATCAGGACGTTTGTAGGCGTAGTCGCCAATGCCTGTCAATACCATCAGAAACGACGGCTTTTTCATCTTGGTGGTATCTATCTTGTCCGAAAGCAATTTCAGGTTTGCAGCACCACCATTGATAAGGTCGGTTCCTCCTATCTTGATTTCAATCAGCCCATAAGAGCCATTGCGCAGATGCACCACAGCATCGCACTCCAGATTGTTCTTGTCGCGGTAATGGTAAACTTTTCCGTCAAGCGATTCCGCATAGACCCGCAAATCCCTTACGGCTAGGGTCTCGAAGATAAGGCCAAAAGTCTCCATATCGTTAATCAAATCCTTAGGACCCATGCCCAAAGCAGCGGTGGCAATAGACGGATCAATAAAATAACGGGTGTCAGAAGTCCTGATAGCCGTCTTACTCCGCAGGTTGGGATTCCATGCCACCGAGTCTTCTATGACGAATATCTCCTTCAATGCCTTCACATAGCTATAGATGGTATTCTCCGACATCTGCTCGTCGCCATTGGCCTTGATGTCGGCCAAAATGGTTCCTGCCGTTGCCTGACTGGCTTGGTTTCGGGCATACGATCGCATAATACGCTTGGCCAACTCCTCATTCCTATCCACATCATCAACCCTCTTGATATCGTTACCGACAACAGCATCGAAATAATTGAACGCCTGTGCTAGCGCGGCTTTCTCGCTCTTTTTCAGCACGGCTTTCGGCCAACCGCCACGACAGGTAAGATACGCGAGCCGTTCAAGGTCAATATGACTTTCCCCGTCGATTGAATCCGCATGCTCAAACAGTTTTCCGAGGCTTACCATACCCGTCGAATCTTCCGACTCCCACAAAGTCATTGTGCGTAGTTTCAGTCGTGAAATTCTTCCTGTGCCGGAATGGTGAATCTGCTCCTCCTCAATCAGATTCCCATCCGCGTCCTTTTTCGGTTTAGGCGGAACGGCAGAGCCAGTAAGGATAAACTGCCCATCGTCTTCCCGTTTGTCCACCTCGTTTCTTACCGCGTCCCAAAACTGGGGCGCAATCTGCCATTCATCAATCAGTCTGGGTGTAGCACCAGAAAGAAGCCGCGAAATGTTCGTACGTGCAAGGGCGAGATTCTGGCTCAGCGTGTCAGGGTCCGCCATCGACAGGATGCTACCAGCCTGTTGCTTAGCCAAAGTGGTTTTGCCGCAATACTTTGGTCCCTCTACCAAAACTGCCCCCGACGACTCCAACTTATCGGTAAGCATTTGGTCTGCAATACGTTTTTTGTATTCTTTCATTATTTCGCGTTTATTTTATCGCGGCAAAGATACAATTTTTTTCTGGAAATCAACTAATTCAACAAATTTTGATGTGACAGTTGGCCGATTTTTGATGTGACAGTTGGCTGTTTTTTGATATGGCAGTTGGCCCGCAAAATCCAGCCATATCCACAAATTGTTTGAGATAGTCGCGGGTTCTTGAGGACTTGAGTCCGATGGCTTTCGAAATAGATTTCGCATCTGAAATTCCGTTATCGGCGATAAAATCGATGATTTGTCGCCGATTTTCATCATTTCGATTTCGATTTTCCGTTTTTATAGTCGTTTTATCAGACTCCTCTTCGTTCATCGAGGCTATCGGTTCGAATACCACCACTCGGTTTCGCCTTCGCCTATGATTGCTATACTCTTTTTTACTGCCATGACCGATTACTCTGTTTCAAGGTAAACACTTCCGAGGAAAGGTAGATCCACCAGTTTGCCCTGTTTGTAGGCGTTGTATGGATTCATACTCTTGTGGAGGCCGAGCGATGAGAGTCGTTTGAGTTGGGTGGCTCCCACTTGGCTCTTGTCCGTAAACCACACCACATCTCTGCGGATGAAATCTTCGTTCAGCAGGTTGATGTCGTGAGTGGTCATCAGTATCTGTGACGAGCCCTCGCTGTTGGCAAGAAACAGCTTGATGAAATACGAAAGGAGCTCATAATGGATGCTCGTCTCTACCTCATCAATGGGAATAAAACTGTTCGTGTGCAATACATAGTACAGGACCATTGACATCCCCAAGAACCGATGCGTTCCGGCAGATTCCAGTTGCTCGTGCAACTCGTATTCTCCATCCTCGCCTATGTGTCTGAACATAATGCCATCATGCTTGATGGTGCCGCGCTTGAGCATCTCTATCTTCGCCTCTTCGGATATCGGAGCACTATTGATAGCCTTTTCCATTTCGGGCGTGATGGATTCTTCAAGTTCGTTAAGTGTCATGTCGACGATGTTAAAGTCGCTTGCCTTCAGCAATTGGAGTAGGAACCGCTTTTTCTTGCCATCCTTGTCATTCCTGAGTTCGCTTTTCACATCGAACGACAAAGAATTCCTTGGACTCAAAACGGCATGTAAGCCAGAATAGAAAAACTCAAACACATCGTTAAGTTTTGAAGCCCGAGCGTTCGACTGTCCGAAGGCGGCCATTACCGTACAGTTGTTGGTCGTATTTCCAGTGATAGCGCGCTGATCGGTTTTTTTTATTCCGGCGTTGTTGCCAAAGGTCACTTCCGTATGGTCGGACTCCGGTTGATAGACACGTTTGTAAAGTGAGGCAGGGCGAGCGCTGGTATATACAAGCAGCGACTCTTCGTAAATCCGCTTACTATCGAATTCAAGATGTAGGATATACTTTTCTCCTTTTACCCAGAATGTCATCTGCATGTGCGAATGCTCCCCCTCGCTGTGTTTGTCAAGCAGGAATGGGAAGAATCCCATGTCGTCAATCTTCGATTCTGGTTTGTCGATCATGACGTTGCGGAAGAACGACAGGGCTTGGAGCAAGGTGGTCTTACCGCTGGCATTGCTACCATACACGATACCCACCTTCAGTAGCCCGACGCCATCAGCCACCTCATGGACATATTGCCCGCGCATATTGTCGTCGTGGGTTGGCACAAAACTGATGGACTGCCGTTCCCTGATGCTATAAAAATTCTGTACTTGGAACTCCTGTATCATAGTTGCCGTTGTTTAAAATGAAATTCGGCTACAAAGATATAAAATAAAAACCGAAAACCAATATATAATTTGTATTTTCGTGAAAAAATCACGAAATATACATTTAAATAACGGTTTTTATATTGTGAAAGCAGAAAATGAACGACGATATTTTGGGCTGGTCGTATTCTATTTATAAAAACAAAAATCTTAAGAAGAGGACAGAAACAAGCTCCAGTTCCTGTCCAACTCAGAATCCTCCGCGAGGAATATGTAGGGTTATGTGTGTTGTAGTCTTGAAGCTTGCACCCTACACTTACTTGCTAAAAGCTAATCATAAACCTATGAGTATACCTCAAGGCTTACTTTCGCCCCCAGCTCCTTTGTCAGATTTACATTCGTCCAACGAGTGAACATGTATTTCCTCTTCTTAAGATAGTTTTCAATTTCTGTTTGCGCAGTCTCATCAACGCCCATTGCTGCACACATATCCCTACGGTCTTTATGTCGTAGGAATGGACATGCCAGCAAGTCCAAAAGCAGAATAACAAGTTCGCTTTGTTTTTTTCTCAAATCAGCGCCATCTCTTCTAAACCTTTTTGTAATCATCTCTACTAGAGCATAACGTTGCTTCTTATATTTGTCGGAATTGCCATAGTAATACAACAACAGCATGAAGACGAGTGCATTCATATCCGGTTGTTCAACACCTTTCATCAACTTCGTTCCGTCATACTTTATTCCCAAATATTGGTCCAACACGTCTTGATTGATGCAATATTTATTCCTCAATGATTTTATCGTTATCAGCAAGAACAGACTTTCCAATGGTGTCTGGTCATCGTACTTCGAAATACGAAACACTTGTTCAATTTCTTTCTGAATATCGCGAAACACCATATCACGAACAACATTCGTAAATCTTGGGATTGTTACACCATCTTCCTTTTTATAGTCGTTTTCCAAATAGATGATGATTTTGTTCATAATGTTCATCACCTTTAGCGTGGTATTGATTCGTTTGCAGTCCGAATAAAGGAAAAAAGCCACATCACACACCTGCACAAGATAATCAGCAAGCATTGATTCTAGTTTACTCTTTTTAGCTGCACATTCATCCATCATCATCCCCTCATTAAATGCTTCGGAAAGCCGTTTGTAATTCTTATCAAAGTGGTTCAATACAGAAAGCAACTTCCGCTCTATACGTGCCAAGGTGTAATTCACCACTTCCCTGTTCTCCACTTTTGCAGTAGATATAACGGCCTTGTACTTGGCGATAAAATGGTTAGATCTAAAGAAGAGTTTGTCCTTATTATTTAGTGTCTGCTTCAGCTTGTCCATATCAATATCACCACTTAGAACAATTCCCTCCTCATCGTTTTCAGCCATGTCTTCTTCCTCCTCCAGTACGGCATCTTGACCATTATGGAACGATAAATAATCGGTTATCAGCCTATCGATTCCTTGTTTTGCAATAGTTATCTCCGTAATGAATGGATGCTTAAACTCTTTGGTCTTGTTTTCGCTGATTGCTAACTTATATTCTCGCAACTCTTCCATGAATGCTCTCATCGCCTCTTCTTTAACCTTCTGGTCTGTGTAAAAGAAGAAATAGTCATCCACATAGCGGTAACATAGGTAATCTGTATTGGGCTTATATCCCAATTTTGACAACCGCCTTTTTACACAAGTATCCACCTGTTGAAGGATAATCTCAGAGAAAATGCGTGAAAACTCTGGACCAATTACGATGCCGTTGGTTTCACCATAGTTCATTCTCTGCATTAACAGGTCAAACGCATATCCAAACGTTTCGTCATCCTTTCCTTTGAAAAAACGTTTGTATATGTCGCGCCCGCTATTTGTAGCCCAAGCAATTGAGTGGGTGTAAATGCTGTCAAAACAACTTTGGATGTCGAATTTCAGCAGATTATCAAACTTCTTTTCTGCTTGTTGATAAAGGTAATCCTCATAAAACTTGTGAATATGTGTATAGTCTCCGTAGCTGAAATAGCTCTTCAGGTTTTCATATTCATTGAAAAACAACTCGATATTGTCGGCTTTCTTTCCCAACAGTTTGTTATGCAACCGGTCACGGTAGTAGAAGTAGCATGCAACTTTCTTGGGATGCCTCAATGAAAACTCATCTCGCCCGCAATAATATAGAATCAACGACTTGTATTTCTCATAAAAGCTCACAACCTCTATCTGGTTGGCGGGGTGTATCACCGTCAATGCTCTGGCCTTAGTTGGCTTGTGAAGTATATGATAGGTAAAAGGAATTGTGCTCTGAGCAGAATTATTAAATTTCAAATACCGAAGATCGTTATCATTTTTACAACCAAAAATCAGATACAACATTTGTTTCGCTCCCGCTGGCATATTGGCATCGTATTCCAATTTGCCATTGCACACCTTTATCCCGCATTCCAACAAATAGCGGTAGAAATAACGATTCGAGAATATCACGGGCAACTCATACGGCAGAACATCCGAAAAGAGTACGCGCTCTTCCTTGTATCTTAGTCTTACTTTACGTCTTTTTGTAGCCATCGTTCGATACTTTTTAGGCGTTCTACTCCAATGTCATACATTTTTCGTTTCATCCATCTGTCTTTGAAATCTATATTTCTCAGGCAGTTTGATAAATGGGTCTCATATTTCGCACGTTGCACCGCACCATCAAACAGATTGGCAGGAATTGTCGGTACTTTCCCGTTCAAGTAACTCTGAATCACAGTAAAATCATCATCCTTGTCAAGCAGGTCGTTATTATAGAAGAAACCCACTTTCACGCCACTCTTTGCTTTGCTTAACCGTATATTTCCACTAACAATGTTCAACCCATCCAGTAAATCGTGTCTGGCTTGCTTCGGGTTCACCTTCACCACATAATCAAAATGCTCAAAACAGTTGTCAATCCGCTTTTTTATTCTGTCTTTTCTATTATCAGAGAGTCCAAAAACTGCTTTCAGCTTTGTATCCTTTTTCTCTAAATAAAGATGATAGCCAAGATAATTTAGGTCTTCTGCTACCACACCACCTACAGGCCTACTGTATTTATCAATCAACTTACATTTGTCAGAGCCTTCCGATTGCAGGGTGAGGCCATACTTTGAAAACAAGTTCACTAATTCTCCGTAATATGACTTAAGGTCTTTAGCATCACCTAATGAGGACAAAATGAGAAAAATATCATCCACATAACGGACATAAAATACAACCTCTCGCCTGTCTCTGATTATCTTGTCAATCCTATCCATATAGATTTCTGAAAGCGGAGAACTGATGCCTATACCGCGAGGAACACCTTGTCCGGCAGGTACTCGCCCTGTATCTTTTATTCTTTCATACTCAAGCATTACCTTCTTAACCATACTCTTCGACTTTGTGCCCAAGAGCGAATTTCTTTCCACTAGTCGAAGCAGGCGTTGTTGTGGTATTGATTCAAAGAAACCGCTAATATCGGTTCTGATAATATAAAGAGGTGTTTGCGTATTAAGTAGTAGTTTCAAACTTGTCATAACTGAATGGCGATTCACCGTATCAACGTTGAACAAATGGACAAGATTGCGCAGTAATATCTTCATGGCATAGAACTGCGCCCACACCCCATTGTCTATTGAAAAATACTGTTTTCCACCATAATCTGACACATTAATTGTGAACGAAAAACCATGGTTGTTTATCACTCGCTCAACTGTCTCAAATTCCTTTTGAAGGACTTGTTGTTTTTCTTTCAGCAGCAGGTCAACAATCTCTTTGTCCAAATAATAATCTGCCTTTTCAGCATCAGTCCATGTTGTCTTTTTCTTTCTGTTATATGCCTTCATTTCAGCACGGAACGCATGAATATCAGTCACACAGTCTTTATAGGCTTGAGGCATCCGACTATAATCAATATGCCCCTTGCGGTTTTCTGTATTGAATATCACTTCAATATTTTTTGCTGAAAAAGACTGGTCAAACATACTACTTACCCTATCTTAATAAACGCTTTGAAACTACTTGAAATCATAGAACTTCACAATATCATTATTTATATATATATACAACTCCAATCCAGATGGAGCATTAACTTTGCAAAAATAAGGTTTTTTTCCTTGTAGTTTTCTTTTATTCAAATTTTCTCTATCTTTGCCCCTGCCTTTCGTCCCAAAAATCGTAAGGCAGACATATTGGATGAAATAGATAGCAGTATCTAATTCTACAAAGGTTCGAGTTTAAAGTCTGACAGCTAACAAACGAAAATGGACCTTGAGGATTGGGATACGTCTCCATAGGCGTACCCTTTCCTCTTGTATCATTTTCGAGGCCCCGTCAGACGCCTAAACTCGGTACAAGGGAAAAGGAAAGGGTATCGCCTCTTTTTCATTCAAGGGCAATTCTAAATAAAACTCATTGATAATCAGATAAATATTTGTATATTTGCCGAAAATTTAAAGAGAAAATGGACACGTACAAAAGGGCATACAGAAAGCTTGGCAACCAAGGTTTATTTGATTCGGAAGAAAGAAC
>JAZLKZ010000068.1:0-3435 GCA_045597845.1 Bacteroidales bacterium
CGACATCATCCACAAGAGTGGTTCCTGGTTCAGTTACGGCGATTCCAAGTTGGCGCAAGGCCGCGAAAGCCTCAAGCAGTTGTTGAGAGACAACATCGAGCTGTGCGACGAATTGGAACAGAAGATTCGCGAAGCGCTGAAAAACAAAGTAGAGGAGTAGCGAGAAGTAAACTGCGACATGCAGCTTTGCTATCTTTGTGTGGATAAGAAAGTTGCGTAGTTGAATTATTTTCAATAGTCAATTGATTATGTCCGAGGAGCAGCAAATATTGGACAAGTTCCAAGAACTTTTGGGGGCTTGTCGTTCCATCAAGAAGCTTTCTTCAGAAGAGGAGACCGAAATTTTGCGTGCCTTCACCATTGCCAACAAGGCACACCACGGCACCCGCCGAAAATCGGGAGAACCTTATATCTTCCATCCTCTTGCCGTGGCTTTGATTGCAGTGCAGGAAGTTGGCTTGGGACCCATCGCGGTTATCTGCGCCCTTTTGCATGATGTTGTCGAGGATACCGACATCACGCTTGACGAGTTGCGTATGACTTTTGGCGACCGCGTGGCTACCATCGTTGATGGCCTCACGAAGATTGAGGACGTGATGCTGCTTCATCAGGGCGACTCCAAGCAGGCGGAGAACTATCGCAAGATACTGCTTTCCATGTGCGACGATGCCTACGTCATCTTTTTGAAGCTTTGCGACAGGTTGCACAACATGCGTACGCTTGGCTCGATGAAGGACACCAAGAAAATCGCCATTTCTTCCGAAACGCAGTACCTCTACATCCCGCTCGCACATCGTCTGGGTCTCTATTCCATCAAAACCGAGCTGGAAGAGTTGGTGATGAAATACACCAATCCCGACAAATACGCCGAGATTGCCGCGCTTATCAACCAAACCGCCGGCACGGAACTCCAACTCAAAGAGTGCCTTACCAAGCACATTCGCCAGATGCTCGATGCCAATGGCTACAAATACACCATCAAGACTCGCGTCAAGTCGGTCTTTAGCTGTTGGAAGAAGATGCAGAATAAGGGCGTTGAGTTCGACGAGATTTACGACCTCTATGCCATGCGCATCATCCTTGACGTGCCTCCCGAGGTCGAGAAAGAGGAATGTTTTAAGGTTTATGCACTCATCTCCAAGCAGTTTCCTCCAAACCCATCGCGTTTCCGTGATTGGATTACCTCTCCCAAGAACAACGGCTACGAGTCGTTGCAGACTACCGTAATGACCCCTATCGGACGCTGGGTAGAAATCCAAATCCGTACCGTGCGTATGGACAATATCGCCGAAAAGGGTATGGCAGCACATTTCCTCTACAAGGAGGCCCATCCCGACGAGGTCCAGCAACACAATCCCGTAGAAGAATGGCTCCAGCAGATACGTCTCACGTTGGAAAACACCCAGAAATCCGCCCTCGACTTGGTGGAAGAGTTCAAGGAAACCTTATATACCAACGAGATATACCTCTTCACGCCCAAGGGCGAGACGGTGAAGCTGCCCAACCACAGCACGGTGCTTGATTTCGCTTTCGCCATCCATTCCTATCTTGGATTGCATTGTATCGGCGCCAAGGTTAACGCCAAAGTGGTGACGATGGGTTATAAGTTGCACAGCGGCGAGCAGGTGCAGATTCTTACTTCACGCAACACCTTGCCGAGCGACGAGTGGCTGGACTATGCCCATACGCCTCGCGCCAAGGAGAAGCTTCGCGACTACCTACACAATCAGCGCAAAGACTATACCGAGTTGGGCAAGAAAAAGATGGGCGAGTATTTCAAGAAACTCAAAATCTACAATACCCAAACCAATCAAGGCCGTTTGAAGCATTATCTCAAATGTACCAACGACATTGATTTCTACTATCTGTTGGCCAAAGGAAATGTGGGCGAGCAGGATGTGGCGCAGTGTTTCGGAAAGGTCAAGCCGCAGCCCCGGCTTATCTTCCTTGACCAGTACAAAGATCTCTTCAACGACAATCAGCATGCCAATGCCAGCATCCCCGAGGTTTCGCAAATTGCGGAAAACTCTGCCAAATCGTTCCTCTTTGACCAAGATTATGAGAAATACGATGTCCAGCCCGCACCTTGTTGCAAGCCTGTTTCTGGCGATCCGGTGGTAGGTATTGTTTCCGATGGCGTGATTACGGTGCACCGCACCAATTGCAAAATAGCCATGGACCACCTTGCCAACCATGAGAACAACATCATTCGTGCAAAGTGGAGGGCAGGGGAGAAGGTCTCCTTTCTTACTGGTGTGGCCCTTACGGCTATCGACCGCAAAGGACTCTTGCAGGAAATCACGCAGATTATCTCCTCCAACATGGAACTTAACATGCGTGCCATCACGCTCGAAACCTCTGAGGGTGTCGTGCACGGCATTATCATGCTCTATGTGCAGGACCTCGACAACCTCAACACCCTCATCGACCATCTCAAATCCATCGAAGGCGTTGAAGAGGTGAGGAGAATTTGATTTATGTTGAGCTGTTGATTTGTTGAATTCTTTATGACTCCCATCCAAAGACTCAGTACTATCTTGGATATTCTCCGCAAGGAATGTCCGTGGGATCGGGCGCAGACGCTCGAGTCTATCCGCTACCTTACAATTGAGGAGGTCTATGAACTTTCCGATGCCATCATCAATCTCTCCGATTCCGATCCAGCTACTGCCGAGTCGCTCAAAAAGGAACTTGGCGACATCTTGATGCACGTTTTGTTTTACGCCAAGATTGCCGAAAACCGTCGGTTGTTCTCGTTCGACGATGTGTGCAACGCAGTGAGTGACAAGCTTGTGCAGCGACATCCGCATATAGCATTGCCTTTGCGAGACGGCACCATGCGACCACCCATCATCGCCACTCATCCAGGTTGGGAGCAGGTAAAGATGAAGGAAGGCCGCAAGTCGGTGCTTGAAGGAGTGCCAAGTCAGTTGCCTTCGTTGGTCAAGAGTGTGCGGCTTCAAGAAAAGGCCGAAGGAATAGGTTTTCAGATAGGTAAAAGTGAAGAGTTAAGAGTGAAGAAATCTGACCAAAGTCCACAGTCTTCAGATCTTATGACCGAAGCGGGCGACAGGCTTTTTGATCTTGTGCGAGAAATTCGCAAGCAGGGCATCAATCCTGATGAGGCCCTAACCCGTGCCAACAACCGCTTTATGGATGCGGTGCAAGAGTGGGAGCATCGGAAAAACCAAGAGTGATGAGTAAAGAAATGAATGCCAATAAGGGGCGGCGGACATTTGTCCCCCCCCCCTTATTTATCATGCCGTCTCTTCCCCAATTCTAGACAAACAAACCCTCCCTTCTTTATTGATGAATTGTGGCTATTTGCGTTTATATAGAATATTGGCAGAAGAAAATTAAGTTAAAATTTTGTTTTTTAAAATTTTATTATTACCTTTGCCGAAAATTTGGAGAAGTTTTTTATCTTTGATTAGA
>JAZLKZ010000069.1:0-34238 GCA_045597845.1 Bacteroidales bacterium
GAAATTGTTGACCTTGGCTCATTTGAAGGGAAATGGCTATATATCGCATTTGTGCGCACCAACGACCCCAACTGCGTGGGCGAGCTCGCCACAATGGCACATTTCAAAGACTCCGTATATGCCCGTTGCGGCAATGTGGAATTTGTAACCATCGACTGCGACCACGAATTTCAGACAATGTTCCATTTTCTTAGAAACAGCCGTCACGGCAACCGCTACAACTGGACATGGCTACATTTCGATGGCAATTACCGAATGCTGGAGGATTTCCAAGTGGTGAGCTATCCTTGGTTTGTGCTGATTGATCCCGAAGGAAAGCAATACTACGACATCACCCCCGCCCCTTCAAGTGGATTACTGATAAAAGGACCGTGGGAACCCAAAGAAGAAGTGGAAAAGCAAGAGTTCTTTTTGAGACAGTAAATAACGACTGTATTATTTGACGTTCCGATTGCGGTGTAAAACAAGACACCGCTTTGCATCGCCACAAATCATATACCACAATCCACCCCCATTCGGATTGCGTAAATTGCGCCATTCACGCACGTTTATTTAAACATTTCACAAAGAAACGTCAAAGGTAAATCACCTTACGTTTTTCTCGAGCGTGCCTTGTATGCGACGCTTGATGGCAAGAATACGTTCTTGAAGGACCGTAGGCGGATCAGGCTTGAAAAGATCCGAATAGCGACGCTCACCCAAGCCAATGTGCAAATCGCCTATAGAGCCCGTCACGTCCACGCCAACCCTAAGAGGCAACGGACATTTGATAATTTCAAGATGATAATTACATTGGTTGTCAAGATTATGGCGTCCACTAGCGCACACCTGATATTTATCAAGTGACAGCAAGAAAGGATACACCTTGATTTCAGGGCCGATAGCCGTAAGCTGTACGTCGAGACTGTCAATCTTATTCTTTGTCTTCTTGTTGAACATCATATACTTGGCAATAGTAGAAAAGGTCTTATTGTCGAGTACTACAAGATTCTTGCTGTCAATTGCCGCAGCACCCAAAAGTGTACTCATCTTAGGCTGATAACGCGCAGTGAGATTGCACTCGGCGGCGAGATGGAAATTGGCGGAGCCCTCGAAAGAAGCCAGCATCGGCACAAGCGTGTCGATAGTAGGAATCATATCGATAAGCTCATGAATGTTGATGTCCAGCAGATGAAAATCCATTCCCACATAGAGGTTGTTGGGACGCGGGGACTTGTAGATACCCGTAAGCTGCATTCTCGCCGCCTTGCAGACAAAACCCACCTGATCGAGAATTGCCACGCCGTCGTCAACAGTAATCTTTCCGGAGAGGTCAGACAAGTCGTTGCCAAAAGCGACACAACGTTTTACATGAGTATTGAAGGTAATGTCCACATCACGCGGAACGATGAATGGGTTGGCATCTGCGGCGACATTGTCCTCCTTGCGCTGCCGCTCAAGCGTGTCCTTGGGCGTTCCCGAACCACTGAACATATTCATCAGTTGGTCCACATCGGCAAAACTGGAGACAAGGTTGAGGTCGGCGACAAGCATTCCCTTGTGGTCAATCCACTGTTCGAGATGTTCCACTGTTCCAGAAAGCTGATAGTCGGAAGTACCCCAGCGCACATCGGCCTCAGATATGCGACATTTCTCAGGAGTATAGACAAAGTCGAAAGAGGGCATACGCACCGCCTCAGGCAACTGAGGCATGGAGACCACGGCGCGGTAGAGGCTGATATCGAGGTCGGGATTAAGCTGTTGCAAAATGTTGGATTTCGACTCATCGTAACGCATAGAACCCGAAAGATCGATGGAATCGGTGTAAACCAAAGTGGAGTCCATAGTAAGAGACGTGCGTCCCATATTGACATCAAAAGAAGTCTGAAGCTTCTGTTTCTTGTCCATCACATCGTTCAAACGAACCCAAAGGTCGGCATTCTTGGCTTTGACGGTCATATTTGAAGAAGGGATGTCAACATTAAGCTTTCCGCCCACAAGATGAGCAGCGAGAACCTCTTGAGGCTTCACCTTGTGCTGTACGGGAAGTTGCACATCAAGGTCAAGTTGGGGCGATACGGCATGAATACTATCATAGTAGGCATCGAGGTCATGGAACTTGATATTGCCGTTTGCCTTGATATGATTGAGATCCACATTTTGCAGCTGGTCGAGCGTAGCCACAACGGCAATGTCGAGAGAAGCGTCACCTTGAGCGTTTACCTTGAGGTCTTTGGGCAGCAACGGCATGAGTTCCTTAAGTTTGAGGTCGCCCTTGACCTTGAGGTTGGTGGAAAGGTTGCCAAGAAGGTCGTTCACCCTACCCGTCACCGTTGCTTTGCTCTTGCCCGAAGTGGCCTGGAGCGAAAGCACATCAACCGTAGAAGGATTTTGGCGCGAAAGGTCGAGATTTGTGCGCAGCTTAGCGGCAATCTTACTAAACTTCATGGGAAGCCCCTTGTAGGCAAACACGCCCTTGTCCAAAGCAATTGTACCCGTTACCAAAGGAAGTGTATCCGCCTCGATTTTGCCCTTGGCGTTGAGGTCGAGAGAGACCTTGCCGTCAACGTCCATTCCCTTGTGCCACTGCGTGAACGAAGGCGGCAAGGCGGCGATGAGCGGCGCAATGGGCAAAGAGTTGGACTTCAAGTTCACATCAACCATCATTGGACGCTGCTTTGCGCTATCCGACAAAGCAAGGTTGCCGTCAAGCGTGAAATCATATTGCGACAAAGAGAACTCCGTATTGCCGAAAGTGAAACATTTGTCGCGAAGGTTGGCAGCCAATGGCACCTTGAGTGAGAGCAAGTCACCTTGACGTTTGAGTTCAGGGGTGACATAATCGATTCCGCCCATGGCAAAATCACCTTCTGGCAGGGAAAGTTTGATCATGCCGTCAAGAGAATCGAGGACGCCTTTGGCGTCAATTTTCAAATCGCAGTTGCCAAGATGGGTTGCGAGCGCTGGTTGATTCAAGGAATCCATCATGGAGAATTCCAGACGCGAGGATTTCAAATCCAGATCGAAATCATCGAGTTTGAATGATTCAAAATCGGAGAAATCGATTTGAGCTTTAGTGCCAACAGCCAAATCACAATCGGCGAGATGAGCCTGCAGAGAAGGTCGGTTGAGGGAATCACGCATCGCGAAGTCCAGTTTGCCAACCTTCAACCCAAGGTCGAGGTCGGCCAGTTTCTCAGCCAACGTTCCCTTGAGGTCAAGGTCGAGGTCGGCAAAAGTCGAAGCCACATGATGTTGTTCATCGCGGTAAGAGCCCGAAAGACTGTTGACCTTGATTTGCTGAATAGAAATCGTTTCCGGCAATGTAGTGGCGGAAGTATCGGTCTCTTCCGACGAGGGGAAAATGTCGAAATTGGAATTTCCGTCAGGGTCGATGTAGAGATTGGCAATTACGCCGTCGAGCTCAAGTTGACGAACATTGATAGCCCCCTGTTTGAGGAAGTCGCGCAGGTTGAAAGCCACTACAAGGTTGTCGATATGTGCAAGCGTATCGGGTGCATTGGGTTGGGGATTGACAAGAACAGCATCCTTCACATCCAAACCCACATACGGAAAGGTCTTGAAAAGCGTAAGGTCAACCGACTGGAAGTCGGAATCACAAAGTATATATTTCTCGCTGAGCGAATTTACGATCTTGGTAAGTTTGGATGGCGTAAACACCAACCAACAGGCCACAGCCAAAACAACAACCACCAGCCCCAACAAAGAGGCCACGGAGATGAGCGATATTTTTAGAGGTTTGTTCAAAGGTGTTCTGAGTTTTAATCTTATGAATCACGATGTATATTCACCGTTCGCTGTCAAGCGCTAAATTCTCTTGAAAGAATAGAGAAAGCCATCGTCGGACTTGTAAACCAAGTTTGTCGCATCGGCACGAACCACGGTGAAATAATCCTCAGGCACCACTGTCGGCTGTCCCGAACTGCCACCGATTTCAGCATCCATCTCAAATTCGATATACAAAGTCCTACTATCTTCCCAATGCCAATTCATACGCTTTCCTTCCTCCTCCATCACATCGTCGGAGGGGTCCCACTTTACACCATGTCCATTGCTGTCAAAGCGTCGGCATTCCGTTCCATTTACTTTCTGCCACCGACCGATGAGCGCCGATTGATCTACATTGGAAGGGTCTTCGTTTTCTTCGCAAGAAGCAAAAAAGAACAAGCAGAGCAAGAAAGGGAGATATCGAAGACGGGACATGAATTAATTATGTATTAGAGTTAGAGAAAACAAGTCCAAGAAGTCACTAAAACGAAGAGCTAATCATCAATCACATACACGCTCTTAAGAGTGCGTCCCAACCCATTGTAGTCCAATCCATAGCCCACAATGAAATCATTTGAGATACTTTTTCCGATGTAGTCGATGTGAAACGAACCATCGAAAAGGTTAGGTTTATGCAAAAACGTACAGATCCGAATGGAAGCGGGATGAAGGTTGCGCAATTGTTGCAACGTGTATCTCATAGAAATGCCACTCTCAATGATATCTTCAATCAACAAGACATGACGATTTTCGACAGACTCGGGAAATCCTATCAGTTGCTTGACCACGCCCGTAGATTGCGTCCCCGAATAGGAAGAATACTTTACAAACGAAATCTGAGGGTCAAAATCGATAGCGCGCAGCAAGTCGGCGGCAAAGACAAAACTGCCATTCAAAATTGGGAAAACGATGGGATTGAGGTCATGGTAATCAGCAGAAAGTTCACCTGCGAGGCGGGAAACAATCTCCCCTATCTCCGATTCGGAAATATATTTTCTGAAAATCTTGTCGTGTATTTGAACTGTATCCATAGCCGGAACTATTCATCTTCCTTCTCTACGGAATCGAGCACCAAACGGAAGCCATAGCATCCATAGGAGTGGTCTGGGAGATACCAGCAACGGTCCGAAACCGTACATCCCCAAGAAGGGCTGTTGATGCTGCCACCACGCAGAATACGGTTCTCACCATGCTTGGGACCGCGGGGATTGGTTGCCGCACCAGATTGATATGGCTCCATCCAATCAAAACACCATTCCGCCACATTGCCACCCATATCATAGAGTCCCAACTCGTTAGCCTTTTTCTGACCTACAGGATGCGTAACATTGCCAGAATTGCTTCCATACCAACAATATGCTCCAAGGTCGCCATCTGTGCCAGGGAAGACATAGTTGTTAGAACGGTTTCCTCCTCGAGCGGCAAATTCCCATTCCGCTTCGGTTGGGAGACGGAACCGATATCCAGTCAATTGACTGAGTCTGGCAATGAAAATCTGCACGTCATTCCACGACACCTGCTCTACTGGAAGGCTGTCGGAGGTCTGCCACCGAGACGGATTGTCACCCATTATAGCCACCCACAAGCGTTGGGTAATTTCGCAAGAAGAAATATAGAATGAATTTAGCGTTACGTCATGAACAGGAAGTTCGGCCTCATAGCTATGCTTTGCCACGCCCTTACGCACACAGCCCATTTGAAAGTTTCCTCCTTCTACTGGCATCATTTTCAATACGTTGTCTTCGTAACGAATTTCAGCGGAGCCGTCATCAACCTCTACGCAGAAGCGCAGAAGTGAATCCTCCACGCCGCGGATTTCGGTAAGCGAATAAGCAATAATCTGACGTTCTCCCTTTTCAATGCCTTTTCCGATATCGCCACTAAGATTCTGCAAAGGAAGGCTATAGGTACGCCCTTTGTTGGTGGACACCCGCATTCGAATGTCGCAAGGTTTGTCCAAGGAATATTTGACGACCAACTGCTCGCCTTGTTTTTCAAACGAAACGTCGCTGATGGTCTGCGCATGAAGTCGCGGCATGGCACAAAGCAATGCAACGACAACAAAAAGCCAACAGTTATGATTCGTTTTCATTATAATAAGGAATTTTGGGGGCGAGATTACATTCTATCATCAGACCATTTTTCCGGATTCTTCCTCCATTCTGCAAGGGAATGCATGTCAGACTCAGAAACATAGTCTTCATCTTTTGCCACCTGCACCAATGTATCGTAGTTGGTAATTGTGTGCAATTCAACGTCTGCGTCAGCGAAATTTTTGTCGGCAACAGCAAGACTGTAGGTAAAAATAGCCACCATGCCCTTGACAATACAGCCTTTTTCGCGCAACGCATTGACTGCGACAAGGCTGCTCTTTCCTGTGGAGACCAAATCCTCGATCACTACAACAGACTGCCCTTCATGGATTTCACCTTCGATTTGATTGGTGAGACCGTGGGACTTAGCCTCGCTGCGAACATATACAAAAGGCTTGCCCAATTCCTGAGCGACCAAAGCGCCTTGAGCGATACCGCCAGTGGCAACACCTGCAATCACATCAGCATCGCCAAAACACTCATTGATGATGTCAACATACCGTTGGCGGATGAAAGTACGGATTTCGGGATACGACAACGTAATTCTGTTGTCGCAATAGATAGGGGATTTGCGACCGGAAGCCCAAGTAAACGGGGTTTCATTGTTCAGCTTAACAGCCTTGACTTGCAGCAAAAAAGCAGCCGTACGAGCGGCGGTTTCATTCAGATTTTTCATGTTGCAAAAATACAAAAGATAAACCACATAAAAAAACAGATTGCAAAAAATATTTTCAACAACGACCCTGGCTTTTGTTTTAAGCATTTAGTTTCAGCTTCAAGCATTGGGCATTTTTGAATCGCGAAACCCTGTCATTGCATCACTTTTCATTTTTCATTTTCAACACTAAATTATATTTTGTATCTTTGCTTTTTAATATACCTTATAAAAATGAAGAAAACTCTATCAGACACCGCGTCGCATCTGCCTGATTTATACAAGATAGCGATGCTCATTGTCTCCATCGCACTGATTCTGCTAATGTTTCCGCATCAGCGTCAGAGCGTAAAATATGACTATTCTTTGGGTGGATTCTGGAACAGCAACGACCTTTACGCCACGTTCGACTTTGCCGTATTGCAGGATGCCGCCACGCACGAAAAAGAGCTGGCCGAAGCCAAATCAAAATGCACGCTTTATTTCGAGGAAGACAGCAGCGCATACTATCAAGCATTGCAACTATTAAACAAAGCCGGCAGCGACTTCAGCCTTTCTGCGCAACAGCAGCGCAAGATGCGCAAGACCATAGACAGCATATACCGCAAAGGCTACATAGAATTACCCGCAGAGATGCCCGACATCGAAAAGCATTCCATCGTATTGATGAAAGGCAATGTGGGTTCAGAGCACAAAGCGTCGGAATACATCTCGGCACTTGATCTTAACGACTCCATTTTGGTAGATCACATTTTGGTGCCAAGCATCATTTACGACAAACGTCGCACGCAGTTGGAGTTGGACTCACGGCTCTCGCAAATTGGACGCGGCACGGATGTCGTCCCAACAGGATCTCTGATCATTGCCAAAGGCGAATACATCACAGCGGAGAAAGTCAATGTGCTGAAATCGCTTGAAGCCGAAAACACACAACGATTCCTCGAACACTACAACCCAACAGGCAAATACATCGGGCAGGCGCTGCTATGCTTGATTGCATTCATTGCGCTGTATATGTTTATGAAAAACACCAACCACCCCATCTTGGAAGACAACAAAAAGGTGATGCTGGTGTTCACGACCATATTGATGGCGAGCGCCGCCACGGCATTCGTGCTGCATGCAAACCCCGACAGGGTACTAATCGTGCCTTTGTGCATCGTACCCATTTTGATGCGGATTTTCTTTGACATGCGCGTCGCACTATACATTCACCTTACCACGGTAATCATTCTCGGCAACATGGTGCCCAACAGCTATGAATTCATCTTCTACCAACTGATTACCGGAATGATGAGCATAATCAGCGTAAAAGACTTTGGAAACCGCAGCAAGTTTTTCGTCGTTTGCATTGTCATATTCTTCTCCTATTCATTAATCTACACCGCCGGCATACTGAGCCAGGACACCAATCTCCAGACATTGAACCCAGAACGCTACGCCACCTTCTTCGTCAACGCATTGCTCACGCTGCTCGCCCATCCGCTCATCTATCTGTTTGAAAGGATTTTCGGCATTACGACAGACTTGACCTTACAGGAAATCGCCTCGACGAACACGCCAGCCCTGAGAGAGTTGAGCAGAAAAGCGCCCGGTACGTTCCAGCATTCCATGCAAGTAGCGAACATCAGCGAAGACCTCATCAGCGAAATCGGAGGAAATGCGCTTTTGGCGAAAGTTGGCGGATTGTATCACGACATTGGGAAGATTGTCGCTCCATTGAATTTCACAGAAAACCAGAACTCGGGATTCAATCCTCACGACGAATTGCCCTACGAAGAGAGCGCCCAGCTTATCACGCAACATGTAAGGGACGGCATCACGCTCGCCCATAAATATCACCTTCCATCCATAGTGACCGACTTCATCCGCACCCACCACGGAACGACCTACACTGGCTATTTCTACACAAAATACAAAGCAGAGCATCCCGACAAACGCATCGACGAGGAGATATTCCGGTACCCCGGCCCTCGCCCCTACTCTCGCGAGACCGCCGTGGTGATGATTACCGACAGCGTTGAAGCCGCATGTAAGAGTTTGAAGAACGCAGACAAAGAACACATCAACAAATTAGTCGACAATATTGTGGAAGACAAAATCCGTCTTGGACAATTGAGCAACTGTGATTTGACCTTTGACGACATCACCAAGATTGAGAAGATGTTGAAAAACAAAATGCAAAGCATCTACCACGCCAGAATATCATACCCTGTGACAAACACCCCAAACCAACAGTAGAAAACTTTATGGTTGCAAGGTAAAACACACTTAAAGAATCCAAGATTTTCAATATATTTAGCCATGAAAACCACCTCCACAAAAATTTTCACACACGTTGGCATCATCCTCTTGATGTTTGCCATTAGTTGCATTTATTTCATGCCTTTGCTGCAAGGCAAAGCATTGCCCCAAGGCGACCTCCAGAAATACGAAGGTATGGCAAAAGCACAAAAGGACTATCACGAGAACACGGGAGACTATTCGACATGGTGCCCCAGTATGTTTAGCGGCATGCCCGGATACCAAATCACCAACAGTCCTCAGCACTCTGTATTTCAAGTGGCTCGCGACTTTTTCTCCTTACGGTGGATGGGACGGCACAACGACGTGGGCGTGATGTTCCTATATCTTTTAGGATTCTACATAGCACTGATAGCATTGGGCGTGAATCCTTGGCTATCTCTTTTAGGAGCCTTGGCATTCGGATTGGGAAGCTACAACGTAATCATCATCGAAGCAGGTCATATCACAAAAGCCTGGGCCATAGCAATGATGGCACCCATATTGGCAGGCATGGTCCTCTGCATGAAAGGCGCCACAACACTCGGTTCCGACAAACGAAAAGGAAGAAGCCAAATGATTTGGGGCGGATTGCTGTTTATGTTTGCATTAGGAACTCAAATTGCGTTCAACCACATACAAATCACCTTCTACACAGCCATAGCAGGTGTTATTGTTGGAATAGTATATTTTATTGACTCACTGAAAGGAAAATACTTTTCAAGATTTTTGATTGGCGTTGGCATATTGGTTGTTGGCGCAATTTTGGCTTTGGCTTGCAACACACGTCACCTTTTGGTGAACCAAGAATACATGCAATACACCATGCGCGGCGGATCGGAAATAACCGTGACACCAAGAGACGTTTATGGAGAATCCTACCCCGAAAACGCAAACACCAACGCCAACGGCCTGAACATCAACTACGCCTTTGGATGGAGCTACGGCATAGGCGAGACCTACACCTTATTGGTACCCGGATCCCGTGGCGGCGGCAGCATAGAACCTGTCGGCAAAAACAGCGCCAGCTTCACCAATTTCAGGCAAGAAAAGATGCCCCTCTACTGGGGGGACCAGCCATTCACCAGCGGCCCCGTATATTTCGGCGCCATCGTCATCTTCTTGTTTCTCTTTGGTTTGATTATTGTAAAAGGTCCCGAGCGGTGGTGGATTCTCATCTCCACAGTGTTTGCCATACTGCTTTCGTGGGGAAGCAACTTCATGGGATTCAATGAATTTATCTTCAACAATCTTCCATTATACAACAAGTTCCGCACGCCATCGATGAGCCTGACACTTGCCAACGTGCTGTGTGTATTGATGGGATTTTTAGGACTGAAAGAAGCCTTGCAATCCGACGACACCAAACGCACACTAAAAGCCCTATACTTTTCGGCAGGAGTCACCATTGGCGTCATCTTGATAGGATTGCTGACTTGCGGAGGTTTAAGTTTCAGCGGTTCCGCCGACACCGAAATGGCACGCCAATATGGCGACCAATGGAGCTTCATCCAAAACATCTTCATCGAAGACCGCAAGGCACTCTTTGTAAGCGATTCATGGCGCAGCATCATCTTCGTGGCACTGGCGGCAGGACTGCTTTGGATTTACCTCAAGAAAGGTTCAAATAAGAGCATGATAGCCGTTGTTGCGGCTTTGGCGATACTGATTGTAATTGACCTTCAAGGCGTAAACAACCGCTATCTGAACAAAGACAACTATGTGCGCAATGCCCGAATGTTGGAGATGCAGCCCGAGCAATACGACCGTGACATTGACATGCAAGCACAGACATTCGGCGACGAAGACTTCCGCGTGATGAACCTTGCGGTGAACACCTACAACGACTCCAAGCCCAGCGCATTCCACAACCAGATAGGAGGATATAGCGCAGCCAAGTTACGCCGATACCAAGATCTGATTGATTTCTACCTTTCGGGAAGCATCAACATCAATGTGCTGAATATGCTGAACGGCAGATATGTAGTGATGCAGAACGGACAAGTACAGCGCAACCCGGAGGCGTTGGGCAATTGCTGGTTTGTAGATGAAGTCAAGACTGTGAAAGACGCCAACGAAGAGATTGTGGCGCTCAAAGACTTCAATCCCAAACAGACCGCCATTATTGATGGCTCCAAATTTAATGTCAAGTCAGTCCAATTCGGTTCCGACAGCACCGATGTCATCGCGATGGAGCACAAAACGCCAGCCGACCTCAACCGCTTGACATACAAAAGCCATTCGTCGAAAGAGCGTCTGGCCGTGTTTAGCGAAATTTATTATGCTCCCGACTGGAAAGCCTACATCGACGGCAAACCTGCAGAATATATGAGAGCGAACTACGTGCTGAGAGCCATGCTGATTCCCGCCGGCGACCACATGATAGAATTCCGCAACGAAGCCCCAACCATGCACAAGTTGGACAAGGTATCCTTGGCATGTTCCATTGCGATGTTACTTGCCGCAGGAGGATCTCTTTTAATTTATTACCGTAAAAAGGAAGAAGAAATATGATGATTTCACTCATTATCTGCACCTACAATAGAGACAAATACATCTATACTACATTAGAAAAAATTGCCTCAAACACATATTCCAATGCAGGATATGAAATTGTATTGGTAAACAACAATAGCACCGACAACACCGAAACAGAATGCAAACATTTTGCAGAGAGACATCCTCAAGTATGTTTCCGATACTTTGTCGAAACTAAACAAGGACTCTCGCATGCGAGAAACCGAGGTATTGCTGAAGCCAAAGGAGACATACTGGTATTCTTGGACGATGACTCCTTCATAAAACCCAGCTATCTTCAAAATCTCGCAAACAACGCTACCACTCATCCCGACATGATGGCGTTTGGAGGGAAAATTGACCCATTATTTGAAAGTAGAGATGTTCCTAAATGGCTCTGCAAATGGACTTATTCCTGGGTGTCTGCCATTGATATGGGAAAGGAAACCACCATGTTCAAAGGGAATGCATTCCCCATTGGCGCAAATATGGGATTTAGAAAAAGTTGCCTTGACACCATTGGAATGTTCAATACAGAATTAGGCAGAACAAAAAAGAACCTAATGGGCGGAGAAGAAAAAGATATCTTCAATCGAGCAAAGGCTTACGGAATGAACATTTACTATTTCCCCAATATTGAAATTCAACATGTCATTCCTCCGACACGTACAACCAAAGACTACATCATCCGATTAGGAGAAGGTGTTGGCATGAGCGAACAACTAAGATGCAAAAAATTGGGGAATACAGTTTACTTAAAAAGAATTTTTAGTGAATGTATAAAATGGTGTGGCACAATTGTTTTATGGACAAAATATCTATTTCAAAAAGGATCTAATGCAGGGTACATGCTTGTTCTATTTCGTTGGAATGTCACAAAAGGACTTCTAAAACCTATAACAACAGAAAAAGCACAATAAAAGAAAAGCCTCCATTTAGAGGCTTTTCTTTTATGAATAGCATATCACCACTGTCCCGCTAAAGTGAGTTAATTATTCTATGAAACAATTGGAACATAGTCTTTATGAGTAATTTCAGGGGTCAACAGACTTGAATTTGTAACTTTGCGGCCTGAGAAAAAGGTCATGTATGTTTCAAGATAAATTCGGTTTCGCTCACTTGTCCTCATTTTTAGACAGAAATAATTTCAATTTTCTTGTCCGTAAGATAGAACTAACTGATCTTAACACTCTTAACGAGACATCAATTACTTCTCCGAGACAAAACGTCGGTATAGACGTTCACCCGATGCCAAAGCACGCTTCTTGTGATTTCCCAACGACCACTGTGGATCCGGAACCATAAAATGCTCTCCATACCACAATCGCAACCATGTTTCCGAATCGCACGGCATGTATAACTGATTTCCTAAAAAGTCTTGACGGGCAAAATCAGACTTGGGGGATGGTTTTAATACCGACGGGAACCCATCACTATCATTTGCATCTCGCCAATCTTTTGATTCATGAGGGTATACAATATAGGTATAAATTGAATCCGCCCCACAACGATCATCATCAAAATAATAAAAGAAATCTATCCCTACATGCTTGTACTCATATTGTTCTTCTACAATACGCCCAGTTTCTTTAACATACATCTGACGCTTACATGTAAAACCAAACCGTCTCATAATTTCCAGCATATTCGCAGGTCTTTCTGATGACAAGATACCTACATCAATATCAAAATCATGAGCAATAAAATTTTTCTCTCGAAATGCGCCCAGCAAGGTCCCAAACACCAAAAACAAATGCCCCCCAAAAGAAGATACCGCTTTATCAGCTTCGACCAAGGTCTCCAGTCCATAAAGTTTCATGTATTTTCTTTCTTTCCTTTGACGCATCTTTGTATCAAATTCAACCATCAAAGGATAAATGCCCAAAATCATTGATATTTTAACCAATAGTTTTCTCATTTTCTATATATTTACAGCACCTGCACAATTAGTTAGTTTCTTCTTTTTTCAGCCTTGATGGTAATAGCCATAAAAGCAATAGCCATTACGCAACCGCCCAACACGAAACCAAAATTCACATCCCAGCCCCAATGCTGGACTACAAAGCCCAATACTGTATTAGCAAATACAGCCGTACCCAACAGGTAGGTACAGAAACCTATCAAACCCACAGCGGCGCCAGCGGCGTTCTTCGGGACAAGATCCATTGCCTGGACTGCCAAAAGCATAATTGGGCCATAGATGAAAAAGCCAATGCAAATCAAGAATGTGATAGCCATAGTTGGCGTAGTTCCAAATTTCCAGTAAAGGAATACAAATAATGCAGCGAATAGCGTATAGATTATGTTGAGAATAGCACGACGTCCTTTAAAAAGTTTGTCGGAAAGCCAGCCACAAAGAAGCGTGCCTGGAATGGCTGCGAATTCGTATGCGAAGTAAGCCCAACCAGCGTTTTTGATGTCAAAACCATGCGCTTCGGTCAAATAAGTAGGTGCCCAATCCAAACAGCCATAACGTACCATGAAAATGAACGCATCTGCCAAACAAACACACCAAAGGAACTTATTGGGGAAGATGTATTTTCCAAGGATTTCCTTGACGGAAAGACGTTCTTCGCTCTTCTCGGAATAGTTCTTGGGATAATCGTTCTTGAATTTCTCGATACTACAAAGTCCTTGACTTTGAGGAGTATCGCGCACAAGGCAATAAGAGATGACGGCAATCAATATGGCGACTGCCACTGGAAAAACGAATGTTCCTATCAAGAAATACTTATCCGTAGCTTCTCCATAAAACCATGAGCCGAACCACATTGCACCGTAAACTGCCATAGGGCCAACCAAAGCGCCGCCAATGTTGTGAGAACAATTCCAAATGCTCGACATCGTGCCACGCTCCGACTGACTGAACCAGTGGGTGATGATTCGCGTACACGGAGGATAGCCCATACCATTGAACCAACCAACCAAAGCATTCAGTACGCACATGATAACAATGCTCAACGCATGGTTTTGGATGTAAGCGATTGGGACAATCATAAAACACATCGAAACGGCAGCGCAGACCAATCCCAACGGGAGAAACGTACGCGCATTGCTTCGGTCTGATACTGGCCCCATCACCAAACGGCTGAAGGCATACGCAAAAGCATTCATAGAAAGCACGATGCCAAGTTCTCCTTTTTCAAACCCGAACTGCTCCATAAAAGGCATTGCCATGGAGAAATTCTTGCGAACAAGGTAGAATCCCGCATAAGCGATAAAAGCGCCCATAAACACCTGCCATCTCAGTGACTTGTATTTCTTATCGGCATTTGGGCCAGACTGCTCCGGCAAATATTTTGGTTGTGAAAGTAATCCCATATTAATCGAAAAACTGAATCTGTTTTTAATATAAAAAAGTATTTACCATTATTTGTTCGTACCAAGTTTCCCCTCTCGATGCATCTTCATCAAAACATAGCCCTCAAACAAATCCAAATCTTCTTTGGTGGTGATTTTGACATTTGACTGGTCGCCGTAGCTTTGGTAAAGTGTTTTGCCCATCATGTACATCAGCGAAGTAGTATGCGGCTCTACCTTGCTCAAAAGGTTTTTTTCAATAGCTTCCTCATAAATATCACAGATATACTTAAACCTATAACTTTGCGGACAGGCAAGTTGCACATACTTATCGCGGTCCACCCACGACTTGCTCTCGCCATTTCCATCATTGCTTCCCATAAGCTGGAAACAGGGCGTGACGGAAACCGAGGAACCGTGTTCTCGACAAACACGAATACCATCTGTGATGATTTCCCGAGAAGTGAATGGAGCTGCACCATAATGGACCATGACGATATCACTGGGGTTGATTTTCCCCTTGAGGTTTTCGACCCCATTGTATACACTGTCTTGAAAAGTAGCACCGCCTTGACAAATCCAACGAACTTTTGTAAAATTATACTTCTCTACAAGCTCTCTTAGCACTTTTTCGTAATTCTTGACGCATACAATTTCAATGCCGTCAATTTCCGGATGGCTCTGATAAGCCTCAATGGTATATGCCAACACTGGCTTCCCAAGCACCTCAACAAACTGCTTGGGAACGGGAGCACCAACCCTGCTGCCTATACCGCCGGCAAGAATGATAGCATAATTCTTGGATGCCTTTTTAGGAGAAGTTGCGCTTATGCAAGAATGATCTGAATTGGGAAAACGCAAATGATAGTTTTCCAGATCAACACAGAAAACCTCATTTATCTTGATGATGTTTGCGTGGGAAATGCCATTTTTACCTGACAACCAACGGGAAATTTCCGATTCGGTTTTGCCCAAAGCATCTGCCACATTGCGTTGCAAAAGATTCTTGTCTTTAATCAGGCGTGCAAAATTATCCGCTACCAACTTTTTCTTGTCCATATTTTACATTTTTTTGTTTTGCAAAGATACGAACAATTTACAAATTAGCAATAACAATTTAGCAAAATTCACAATATTTCCAACAAAACAACCAACAACACGCAAAGAAACCAAACAAAACTTGACAAAACAACAACAAAAATCCAGGCCTAAATTATCGTACCAATGTAACTGTTCCTATTTGTGTTTTTTTTATTGGCAGAATCCACATAAGAGACCTGATAGACATAAGCAACTGACTTGCATTTTTCGCCATTACGGGTACCATCCCAAAAGCCATCAAGGCCTTCCCTACGATAGATAAAATCTCCCCATCTGTTGTAAATCACAACTTCCACATTGCTAACCGCAACTCCCTTGACTTGAAAGGTTTTATTTGTGTTTTCTTCAGGAGTAAAGACATTTGGAATCCATATATTACCTTGCACCTGATTATATCGAAGATTAAGATGATATATACTGTCGCACCCATACCGAGAAAGCAATTCATAACAGACCGATGTCGGTTCGGAATAGTTCACATCATTAACCCAAGTATAGGTCTCTCCTTGATTGAGGATCGTGTCAAGCGTAAACGAATACGTAGGATGGAAATTTAGCACCAAGGATAGAATGCCGTCACAGCCATCAGTGCCACGAGTTGTATCAGAATAAACGCCAGATAGGTCATAACTTTTGTTGCGCCATCAATATACTCCCTCGCAAGCATCCACCGTTACGGAAGAATAAAAATTCAGCACCAAGGAATGAATGCTGTCACAACCATCGGCAGACGAAATTGTATCGGAATAGACGCCCGACTGGACAAAACTTTTGTTACGCCACCAATACACACCCTCACAGGTATCCACCGCAACAGTATCATACAACGCACCTTTAACATGAATAGTTGCGCAAATCGTATCAACCTTCGCCCGACAGCTTCCCCCATTGCATGACACAAAAGCGCAAACAGAATAGTCGCCACGAACGGCAAAATCATATAACACACTGTCGGAAGTCGTATATTCGCCACCATCCTTGCTCCAAACAATAGAATCATACGTCTCAATTCCTGCCACAGAGAACAACAATCCGCCCTCACAAATAGCCACTTCTATGGAATCAGTTTTATACACAGAATCGTTTATCACCATATAGGGAGCGTTCGGACGCGTATGAAAACCAACCGAATAGCCATAGCTTTCATTGCTTCCAACGCCATAGGCATTTGCCACAAATCCATCTGCGCTTGTGCTTTTCAGCCTGTGGTAGCCCTGCGAAACAGAAATCCTTGCATAGGAAAATGAAGGATTTGAAATCACCGGACCAAATTGGGAGGCGATTGAATTGCCATCAAGGACAACATTGTTGACATTGGAAGTCTTGGTTACAACATTTACATAATGATATTGTACTTTGGAATTTGGAATATAGGCGCACTCGTGAGCGCCAAAAACGGCAATCTTCTTACAATCACGCGATTGAATGTGCGTTCCCGAAAGAGTTGTTCCAATATCAGAAGCCCTCAACTCGTAACACTGACCCGCATTAAGCGTAATGCTATAGTTAGTATTGGCATTCCATCCCGTAGAAGTATTTGCCGAGGGAATCACATCAACGACCGTAGAATCTTCCGTAGCAACAATCAAGCACACGCTATACCATCGGGATGAAGATGGACCACTATTATTAATCGTACCCTCATAGGTCTGCACAATATAGTTGTCAGGCAAAACTTCAGTGGGCAGCACAAACGAAACATCAAAAGTGGCATAATAGTCATAATCTATCAAACAGGTAGCCAATACGGACACTGTGTCGGTGGTAACGACATGAAGACCTTTGTTTTTATACTACCATTCGTCAGATTATAGGCATCATTCGCATTTAATTGGACTTCGTAATATTGTCCTGCCGCAACCGAAAAATTAACGTTATACCCCGTAGCTGGATTGCTTATTGTTCCCGTACAACCATTCAGGCTTGTAATTTCAAGATACAAATTTGGAGACGAATGTCCATTAATATAGGGAAACGACACCCAAAAATCAGTACCCATTGTGGTTGGGTCTTGCGCCTTGACAAAAGTGCCAATCAGCAGCAAAACAATTAATGCAATCGTTTTCTTTTTAGAGATATAACAAAACATTTTAACAACAATTAAATAGCAATATTTTGCACATCCATTCCCCATTCAAACACTTTTTCGATCGTGGGGGCTGGAAGGTTATATTTGCGCATCAGTTCTACTATGAATTTCAGTCCGTATGGGAAATCTTCGGTAAAATAGCGGCTTTTGAAATCGGGAATCCAACCTTCGGGAGTCTGCACCATAGGTGACGTTATGTTTTGGAAGGCAGCGATACTGCTGATTTTCCGCGTGAGACTTGAAGCATCATGGCTTTCGTAATACTCCAACAACGGGGGAATGGCACCTTGGGAGACTGGAAGTTGTCGTAAAAGTGCCATAAATTCGGCATCCATATCGATGATGGTCTGGCTTGCCTTATCGGTCCACTCCTTGTAGAAAAGAATGTTGTGGTCGTAGGTCTTGCCGTTCCAATCGTGCCACATGGAGAATAGCCTTCCCGTGTGGAGGATAGGGTTGCTGTTGGAAAGCGACACCTCGTAATGACTGCCCAACAACTTGGTAGGCGTAATCCAAAGTTTTTGCACCAAAGTCCTAAACGACTCTTTATCATCCACATTTTCAACGGCAATAGCCACTTGAGGTTTGTATCCCAAAAGATTTGCGCTGATACCATATTCCTTGGTACGAGCGATGAACGGCGTGCGCTGGAAACCGAACAACGGAGTCTGCTCGCCAAGAATATCATGGGCGAAGAAAAAGAATCCCGAACTGCTCACTATAGAGCCGACAACGGTATTCTTGTCCAAGAATGGTTTTATTGCTCGCAAAGTATCAGCGATGGCAAAACCCGGCAAGCACAGGAATACGATATCACATCCCCGAACAACATCCTGAGGGAAATTTGAGACAAGATGCAAATTGCCTTGATATGTTTTTCCCTCCAAATCGGTAATTGTCAGAGTCTTGTTCCAACGTTGCGGCCGTTGGGTAAACACATTCACCTCAACATCGGGTTGAGCAGACAAAACCCCTGCACAAACGTGGCCCAAAGAGCCACCACCGCAAATGCAAACCTTGGTCATATTGAAATGTTTAGTTATTAATGATATTGATTAGTGATTAGGGTTTAGGGGGTTGTTTAGAGTTACAGCGACCGGTTACTCAGTTACAGTTCACTGGTTATTTTTTTCAATTGAATGGAAAGCTTCGACAAGACGCGCATTGTCGGCATGGTTCCTCACTGCAATACGCATGTATTGCTTGCCATCGAACCCTTGCTTGGTGGAGCAGTCTCGGGTGAGGATATTGTATCGCTTCAAAAGTTGCATCACAATGGTCGTAGCCTTGTAGGGCGGAAGAATTTCCACTAAGAAATAGTTGGCCTGCGACGGCATCACGCGCAAGAACTTCACTGTTTTCAAATTCCGTTCAAAATCATTGCGTTCCTCAACAAATTTCTCACAAGCACGTTTGTAGTCGCGCTCATATTTGTTGAATATCTGCATGAAATATTCCGCGAAACTGTTCAAATTCCAGATGCTCGTCTGTTTCTTCATATTGGCAATCACTGCCTTGTCGGAAGAAGCCAGAATGCCCAACCTCAAACCCGGAACGCCATAGCTCTTGCTGATGCTCTTCATAACGATGAGATGCGGATAACGTTCCAATACAGAATCGTTCAACAACGAACTGGTTTCCCATTGCTCGCTGAAATCGACAAAACTCTCATCAACAATCAGTCGCACATTCTCTTTTTCGCACCAAAAAGCAAGACGATGTAAATCCTCCACAGGAATAAAGTTGCCCGAAGGATTGTCGGGATTGACAACCAAAAGTGTTTCCACCCTGTTTTTCCCGAAAAAGTCCATCAAGTCATCCGCCGAATAGCGATAATCGCTGTTGTTTGGAAAGAATGTCACAAGATTATTCTTGTCCAGTCGGTTGGGATATTCCTCAAACATAGGACGCGTAACACCCACTTTACCGGAGGTATGTTCCATCAAGAGTTTGATGAGTTCGGCGGCGCCATTGCCCGGAACGACATACTCCTCACGAACTCCCCAGCACTTGCTTGCCAACAGCGAATTGACCTTCATTCCCGACGGGTATTCAGTAAGGAGCGTTTTGAAATTCGCCTGCATTTCATCCACCATTCGCTCCGAAGGGAAATAAGGATTGACCAGATAGCAATAGTCGAGCATCTGCGGGAAACGCCAATAGCCGCCAAAACGGCCGTAGAACTTGCGCAGAATGTCCTCCTCGTCAGCGAAGAGAGCCTCGGCGATGTCCAAATCCTGCTTGTCGTCTATTTCGTACCACTTCAAGTCGCCGACACGCAACGCCTTCAAGTCGTGGCTGTTCAGGAAAGTAATAATGCGCAACACATTCTCGTAATACTCGTTGTTGCCAACCACCTTTGAGTATGCCTCCAAAAACGGCACATATTTCGTAACGCTGAATTCTTTGCTGAACTTATAGATATTTACCGTCTTATAGTATCCGGACGTTTCCCGATAGTTGAACGCTGATTTGGGAACGAAATTGACAATGTTGTCATCTTCGTCGATGCGCACCATCGTTCCATCCATCCAGCTCTCGTATTTTGCCACCAACGCAAGATTTGGCCTCGGGTCGGAAAGAAGCATTTCCAACATCTGCGGGTCGAAAATCAGATCACTTTCCAAAAGCAAAGTGTCCTCTTCCTGCAACTGTCGCTTCGCCAAAGCCAACGAGTAAATATTATTTGTCTTATCGTATATGGGATTATGGACGTATTCTATTTTAAGTCCATGATAGTCTGCGCCTAAAAAATCGATGAGATTCTGAGACTGATAGCCGACAACCATCACCAAACGGCTTAAATGGAGTTTTTGCAACTGATTCAAGGTACGCTCAATCAAAGTAGTGCCATTTACCTCAACCATGCACTTGGTGTTTCCTTTGGTCAACTCGCCAAGTCGCCTACCCATTCCTGCCGCCAAAATTATCGCTTGCATATTAAATTGTAAACTTTGAATAGTGAATTGTGAATATGATTAGGGAACCTCAATCCTCAACCCTAAGGTCGCTCGGAAAGGTAATCTTACGGTTGCGTTCCTCTCCTTCGACAACATGGATTTTAACTTCGGGCATATACTGGCGCACCACGCCGCAATCGTCCGTAGCACGGAAATTGGAGTCCTGCAAGGCTCGCTGATAAGCATCCCTGATCAAGGGAAGCCGAAACGCCTGAGGAGTCTGGGCGCGATACATCCGTTCGCGTTGCGGAATGCGTGAAATAAAATGGCCACCTATTTTTTTTGCCGTAAAATCGACATTCACCTCCCAAACGGTATCGGTGCTGGGGATACCCGTTCCCACCGCCTCATGGTCCTGCAAAGCATCCACAACCCTATCGATGACAGCCTGAGAGACCCACGGACGTGCGGCGTCGTGGAGAATGAGGTTGGTGTCGTCGGGCATATCGAGAAAAGCGGCCACGGCATTCAACGTAGAAAGGTAGCGTTCGCTGCCGCCTTCAACAAGATTATTGACTTTCTTCCAATTGCGGCGAGAAATGATTTCCTGCATCAAGGCCTTGTATTGCGGATGAACCACAACGGCAATGGCATCAATGGCTGGATGTCGATCGAAGGCATCGATACTATGTTCAACGACAGTTTTTCCATCCAAATCGAGGAACTGCTTGGGTTTGTCGGCATTCATGCGGCTTCCCGAACCTCCAGCCAAAACTATAGCGATATTCATCTTTCAATTTTTCTAAAACAAAAAGCGAAAACGGAAGCGGCAAGCAACATTACAGGCAACTGCATGGCAAAAGGCGTTGCAACCAAAGCACCATCCAACAACAAGAGTTTCAGGCCATAGTAAATACCTTTCGCTGCAAACAGCGACAGCAAAATTGCGGGGAAAGCACGCATCTTGGTTGAAAGCATCGAAAAGCATGCCACCACAGCGGTAAGTTCGCCACACATACAAATCATTTTCTCGAAGGAAGGCGTACCTACCAAAAGATAGGAACTCAACGGCATAAGCAACGCCAGAAGATAGGCATTCCTATGGTCCGAAACCAGCAACATTCCGCCCAACAACAACAAAAGCATCGGGTTGAGCACACCAACCGAAAAGCCGACAAGGTGGGACATTGCGGGGATTACGCAGGCTGCCGACAACAGCAGCACATCCACAACACACTTAGAGAGGAAAATGTCTTTTTTGACAAGAGAAGCATTCATATACGAAGATTTTAATCTGCAAAGATACGAAAAAAAACGCAATATTCCGATTTGTACAAGATCCAACAAGAAATGTTTTTTTTACACACAATTCCCCACTCATAATTCATTAAAAAAATGTAACTTTGCAGTTTAAACCAAAATTTGAGCAAGATGAAAAAAGGTCTGAAAATCACACTAATAATATTCGGTGCGTTGTTATTTATTGTTGTCTTGGCAACACTATTGGTCTCTCCCATCGCAAAGTCGTACGTAAACAATCACGGAAAGGATCTGATAGGTCGCACCATCAACGTAGAAGGACTACATGTCAACGTTTACACTGGACATGTAGCCATTCACAATCTTGCAGTGCTTGAAGACAACGACAAAGACACTTTTGCCGGATTCGACACCCTCGACATTTCCATCAAGTTGCTCAAACTCCTCAAAGAAGAGGTTTTCCTGAAACACATCACGCTGTCGGGACTTGACGTGAACGTGCTACAAGACGGCAGTCGGTTCAACTTCACAAGCATCATAGAGTTCTTCCCTTCCGACACCACAGAAGAAGACACCTCCGCAAGCAGCTGGAAGATAAACCTTCACGACATTGCCATCCGCAACAGCCATGTGTATTATGCCGACCTTCAGCGCAAAAGCCATTGGGATTTGAAAGACCTCAACATCATCGTTCCAGACTTCTGCATTGGAGGCACTGAAAGTACCGACGCCGGACTGACCGTGGCTCTCGCCGACGGAGGCGTATTGAGCGCCGACGCTGATTTCAACAGCCAGACAAACGAATTCGATGTTTTCCTTGGACTCAAGAACTTCGCACTCAACCAAGTAAAGCCTTATCTTACGGATGTGGTGAAACTCGGTTCCATCGACGGACGTTTGGGTGCCGACATTAAGGCAAAAGGCGTATTAGACAAAATCATGGACATGAACATCAAAGGAACCGTCAATCTTGACGGCATCGACGTCGAAGACCAAAACAGCAACAAATTGTTATCCGTCAACAGCATAGCCGTAAAAGCCAAAGAAATCGTACTTAGCAAGAATCTTTTCAACATAGAAAGCGTGAATGTTTCCGGACTTACCAGTCGATACGACGCCTACGCCGATGGACGCAATAACTTCACGCCCATTCTCATTCCAAGCACCTCTACCGCCAAGGCAGACACTGTGCAAAAGGATTCAAAAGAAGAAACGGCAGCCGCCACACCCATGGACCTTCGCATCGGGAAACTCAACCTCGAAGACATAAAATTCACCTACGCCGACCACACACTTCCCGACCCATTCAACTTCACCGTCAGCAAGATACATGTCGAATCCGAAAACCTCTCCTTAAATGGAGAAAACACCGCACGTGTTTCCGCCGCCTTGCCCAATGGAGGAAAGGCATTCATTCGCTGGAGCGGAAATATTGACGACTGGAAGAAAAACCAACACATAAACCTTAATATCAGCGACCTACACCTCACCGACCTCAGTCCCTATCTTGTGGCCTATCTCGGACAGCCCTTCACCGACGGCACTTTCTCGTTCCGAAGCAGCAACCACATCACCAACAGCAACCTTGACGGAAAGAACTACATCGACATCTACAAAGCCGAAGTCGGCGACAGACGTAAGGACGTAGAGCCACAGATGAAACTCCCGCTCAAAGCGGCACTATACATCATCAAAGACAAAGACGACAAGATTCAACTCGACGTACCCATCGCAGGCAATATCGACAATCCTGAATTCAACTACATGAAACTCGTGTGGAAGACCCTCGGCAACCTTATCGTCAAGGTCGCCACCTCTCCTTTCAAAGCACTGGGCAACGTATTGGGCATCAACGGAGAGGATTTGGAATTTATGGAAATTGACCCCTCTCAATTTGGATTCACGTCAGAGCAGTTCTACCAACTCGACCAAATTGCCGATATCATCCAGAAAAATCCCACAATGCACGTTGTCATGGAACAGCAATTGCTTCCCGACACAGAAGATTCGTTCCTACAGTTTGCCGACAAGCGCAACGAATTGTTAAAGAAACACATGTCGGGCTTAGGCATCACCGACCAACAATTCTCCGTTAGAAATGCTGCCGACACCGTTACAATCAAAAAGAACGGATATGCTGTTATAGCGACTCTTGAGGCCGAAGAATAGCAACATTCATCCTATCGACACAATTATAGTTTGAAAATCAATCTTTAAGCATCAACTCATCATGGCACTCATCAAATGGATATTAACTGGGCTTGGATGGGCGGTTGGCGGCCCCATCGGAGCCGTTTTTGGCTACCTGATTGGGAAATCGATCTCCACGCCCCTCGTAACGTCCTCATCCGAGTCAACCGGAGCCCCGCATGCAAGATACACGGATACTGGTAACATCAACGACGTAAATGCCGCACTCCTCGTGCTCATGGCAGCCGTCATGAAAGCCGACGGGAACGTGGTAAAAAGTGAATTGGACTACGTCAAACGATTCCTTGCCAACAACTATGGTGAAGAAGAAGCCAAGACAATGTTGCTAAAACTACGCGACATCACCAAGGACGACATCCCCGTCGGGGCTGTATGCGAACAAATCAAGCACAACACCTCCTACGATACGCGCTACCACATGCTCGACTTCCTCTTTGGCGTGGCATGCTCCGACAACGGCTTTGACCGCAACGAAGAGCGCATGCTCCGAATGATTTGCGGAGGGTTGGGCATCAACAGCCGCGACTATCTCTCCATCTACACTCGCCATGTAGCAAATGAATACAGCTACGGGGGAGGACATAGCAACAGCGGAAGTTACAGCAACAATGGGAGCAGCCAAAGCTACCCAAAAGACCCGTATAAAGTGCTGGGCATAGAGAAAAGTGCCACCAACGAAGAGGTGAAAAAAGCCTACCGCCGTTTGGCGATGAAATACCATCCCGACAAAGTGGAAGGCATGGGCGAAGAGGTGAAAAAGAACGCCGAAGCGCAGTTCCGCGAAATCAACGAAGCCTACGAGACCATCAAACAAGCAAGAGGCGGCAACCTATAGAAAGTACAAATTAGGAAACTCAAAGACTTTCATCAGTTTTTAGAACCCAAATATAACCACAATGTAGATTCATTGTAAATTATTGAAAATAAATGAATCTACAAAACATTTCTTCAATTTCATTTACCCAGTTGGCCGTTTTTCATTTACCCAATTGGCCGTTTTTTATTCACCCAGTTGGCGATATTTTAGAGGTAGGACTTACGACATTGGGAATTCCCTTGATCCTACAAAAGCACGCGAAAAGGCAGCTTTTCAAATGGAGGAACTCATTTCCCGTCTTTTTCAACCAGCAGTTGATAGATTCGAGACTGGATGTCTGTACGGATGTTCATCTGCGCAAGGCGGTTGGGGGTCGCTGTAGGATGAATGCGGTTGGAAAGGAAGATATAGATGAGTTGATACTCAGGATCCACCCAAATCATGGTACCCGTAAAGCCAGTGTGGCCGAAGGAACTCTGCGAAGCTTCGGGAGCCACATGAGAAGAACGGTCATGGATGAGCGGCTTGTCGAAACCAAGAGCGCGGCGATTGCCCTGCGCAGCATAGGAACGACTGTTGAAAGTCTCTATGACCTGCTTTGAGAGATAACGATGACCGTCCAGTTCGCCACCATTCAAAAGCATCTGCATAAGCAGAAACAAATCCGTGGCATTTGAGAAAAGTCCAGCATGACCCGACACCTCACCCAAAGCATAGGCATTAGGGTCGTGAACCGTTCCATGAATCAACTCCTTGCGAAATACAGTATCCAACTCTGTAGGAGCAATATTCTGGATGTCGAAATCATGGTCGAGAGGCTTAAAGGCAGTATGACGCATGTGGAGCGGTTGGTAGAAATTGCGCTGCATGAACTTGTCGAGCGAATGTCCCGAAACCTCTTTCACCAAATCTCCAAGAAGGATGAAACCCAAATCGCTATAAAGATATCCCGACTTGGACTGAAGCGGACTTTGGGCGATCAACTTGAGGATTTTGTCAGGATCATCGGTTTTCTGCCAATAGTTGTCGTATGCCTTGAGGCGTGCGCAATGGCTGAGTGCTTGACGTATGGTGATGTCCTTCTTGTTTGTTTTGCGTAAATATTGAAGATATTTCGAGAGCTTGTCATCCAGATTGACTTTGCCGTCATCCACCAGTTTCATCATGGCAATGGTAGTGGCGGTAATCTTGGTAAGCGAGGCAAGGTCGTATATGGTGGAGTCGGAAACGGGGCAGAAAGTGGTATCATAGCTCTGTGTGCCATAAGAGCGAGAGAAGATGATATTGCCATACTGAGCGACGAGAATCTGGCATCCAGGATAAGCGTGTTTTGCGATACCATTCATCACAATAGCGTCCAACGTGCTATCCTGATAGAGTTTGATGCCATTCACAATAGCCCTGCAACGCAAAGAGTCGACCGCGTCGGGAATTGCAGTTGGCGCTATAGCGCCGAGTCCGTCAACGGGATGGGCAAAATGGAATTTTGCACGAAGCACACGACGACAACGCATCTCCACGAGCTTGCGGAACTTGGGTTCCTGTTTCATCGTAGATGCAATGAGTTGGATAGCCTGAGGCACATCGGGCGGCAGAAGCAGGATATCATTGCCGGCACGCAACGCCTGCAATTCGCCTTTCCCATTGGAATAGTGGTTGGTAACACCCTTCATGTCAAGTCCATCAGTGAAAACCATACCATTGAATCCCATCTTTTTACGAAGAAGGTCGTTAACCAACACCGGCGACAGCGAAGATGGATGAAGCGAGTCGTATGAATTGACCTGAAGATGGGCAGTCATCACACCCTGCACTCCATCTTTTATCAAGCGACGGAACGGCAGCAAGTCGATGGTATCCATATATTCATGCGTATGGTTGAGCACGGGAAGTTCGAGATGAGAGTCGGTCTTGGTGTCACCATGTCCAGGGAAATGCTTCGCCACCGCCATAACGCCCTGACTTTGAAGTCCTCGCATATACAGCGACCCGAGGTGCGCCACACGTTCAGGATCTGCCGAGAAGGCGCGCGTACCTATAACGGGATTCAACGGGTTGGAATTGACATCCACAACGGGCGCGAAATTGACATGCACACCCATCTTGCGGCATTGGATACCGATTTCCCTGCCGATGAAAAAGGCCAGAGAATCGGCCGCAGGCGGAAGTTGATCAAAGATTCCCTGTCGTGGAAACGAGAAACAATCCTTCAAACGCATTCCCAAACCCCATTCAGCATCAAGACAGACAAGAAGCGGAATAGGCATATCGCGCTGGAAACGTTGCGTAAGTTGAAGCTGTCGCGACGCCGTTCCTGCAAAAAAGCACACGCCACCTATCTGGCGGTCAAAGAGTTGGTTCGCAAATTGTTCTGCTGCCGAATCCGTAAGGTTGAGCGGAACCCTGACCACCATAAGCTGTGCCGCCATTTGCTCATCAGACAAGGTACGCATGACAGAATCCACCCAATGGCGCTCAGCGTTTCTTTGGGCTGAAACCGTCGGAGAAACGAGCGAGAGAACCACCAACAAAAGAAATGTCGGTTTAACATAAACTTTACAAGAAAACTTAAAAGGAATCATTGAAGGAAATATTGGACTTTATTACAAATGTTGGTCATTAGCCAGAAGCGAAAGTATATGGCGGACTTGACGCTCGCGAGGATTGCCCTCATAATTCAGAACGACGTAATCGGAACGCATCAGTTTGTCTTCATCGGAGATTTGCGAAGCCATACGCGAAAGAACATCCTCACGGCTCGACTTGTCGCGGAGCTGCGTGCGAAAGATACGTTCTTCTTTGTCGAGATAGACCTCTACGACCTTATCCACCAAAGAATCGAAACCCGATTCATACAGAATGGCACTTTCAAGGAGTACCACATCATTGTTTTCCCGTTCGCCGCACCAGCGACGGAAATCCGCCGCGACACGAGGATGGATGAGTTGATTAAGCTGTTCCAGGCGACGGGAATCAGAAAAGACAATGCGTGCCAAAGCCTGACGGTTGAGGGTGAAATCAGGATTTAGTATTTCGTGACCAAAGACTTCCGCGACATGTTTCAGAAAAGAAGTATCTTGATAATAGCCTTTGGCTACATCGTCGGCCACAAAGCAAGGCACCCCCAGAGAAGCAAACACTTGCAGCACAGTTGTCTTGCCGCTACCAATGCCTCCTGTAAGTCCGAGCTTTAGCATATAAACAATTTTAACGAAAAATTATCAGACAACGCCCGATGGATTCTTACTTTTTAAGTGCCACATATTCAACTTCGTCGGGCAAAAGTTGCTTGACTCTGCAATTAGACGGGAATCGCGTGACAAGAAGCGGAAGCTGAGACTTTTCGGCAGAATAAATCGCTTGAACCTCAACCATCTCCGATGAAACATTCTTATATTCATTCATTGGAACCAACAAAGCAACCGTAACGTTGTCGGGATATAGGCGCACATGCAAAGAGGTGTCTTCCGAAGAAAGGACCACAGGAACGTTAAGTCGTTTTTCCACATATTTCTCCACATTCAAACGCACACGGACTTTTGTATCCGAAGGACGCACGTCGGCATATTCCTCCCAAACAGGTTCCAAATCAACGACATATTCACCCGACTTATTGATGGAAGAAAAAGAGACTTCATGCGCCGAAAGTCCATCAATCTCATCCAAAGAAGATTGACTTCCATAGAGATAGACCGTATCAGGGACAACGCTGACCGCTCCGGAGATGCCGAACTGGTCGGCGAAGGAAAACGAGATAGCACTGATATCGGGCACAAACGCCTTTCTACACCGCTCCGAGAGTCGCAAAGACAGAGAGGCTTTGTTGGCTGTGGCCTGCTCTATTTCGCTCGCGCCATATTGCTGAGCGGCAACAGCAAGCACATCAACGAGAGCATACGAAGTGTCGGAATCGGCATTGAGTCTAAGCGGAGAAAAACGCATCTCCCGCCAGCGGTGCAAAGCCTTAAAGCCATTGGAGCTAATGTTTAGGCTGATATCGGCATCGGCATGGGCGACAACATAACGGGCAGAATCGTATCCATACCATTCCACTTGCAACGGCGTACGATAGGTCTGCGTCTGCGACATTGAGACGACGAACCACGCCGCGAACACCAACGCGACAATGATAAGATACTGACGCACCTTATTGGACGGCATAGAGACCTCCTGCTGTTTCTCTTATTGTTTTTGCTCGGGAAGCGCCTGGATCATGGATTTCTCCACAGTGAGAATAACGCCATTGGAGACTTCCACTTCAACCGTAGTATCGGAAACCTCATGCACCTTGCCGTAAATGCCACCGGAGAACAACACACGGTCGCCTTTTTTGAGACCTTCACGCATCTTGCGCTCTTCCTTTTCGCGTTTGCGTTGCGGACGAATCATAAGGAGCCACATCATTACAATGAGAATGATGATCCACAGCAACATGCTGCCGCCACCATTGCCATTGCCCTGAGTTTCCAGAAGAATAAGCGATAAATTCATAGTACAATAAGTTAATAGTTAATAAATCAAAATTATAAGATTATCTACCCACTTGCGCAAGTATGCGGAGTTTTGCCGTAGAAGGCTGCGCATTGGAATGGAGCGTAACTTCCTGTACCTGTTGCCCATTCTTGCCCGAAGAGGCAAAAGAGACCGTAACATAGCCATCCTCGCCCGGAGCGATATGCTCCTTGGGGTAACTTGCAACAGTACATCCGCACGAAGCCTCACAGCCACTGATAACCAAATCCGCATTTCCTGTGTTTTTGAAATGGAAACTATACGAGATAGTCTCGCCAGGAGTAAGTCGGCCAAAGTCATGCTGGTTGCAGTCGAAAGTCATTTCCGGCATTTTCTGGGAAGCGTCATAACCCGATGCGCTATTGGGGTTGCATATCACCGACACATCCTCTTCGGAAGATTTCGAGACGCAGGCGCCCAAAGACAACACCAACAAGAAAAGAAAAGTCTTGGAGGTCTGATAGAACAGTTTACTCAACATCATGGCACTTTTAGTTTTCAGATTTAGGAACATAAAGACCGCGACCCATTTTTTCGATACGTCCTGCGGCGCGCAGCTCAATAATCAGTTTGTCGAGAATTCCATTGATGAACAACTTGCTCTTGCTGGTGCTAAACTCCTTGGAGAGTTCGATATATTCGTCAACGGTGACACGCTCAGGAATAGACGAGAACCCAACCAGTTCATTGATTGCCATATTAATCAGCAATACATCCATCAAAGCGATACGCTCAAACTCCCAATTGCGGAGATGCGTGCGGATAAGTTCATCGTTGGCCTGCCTGTTTTTCAATGTGTCCAACAAAAGCTGTCTGGCAAACTCATAAGCTTCCACATCCTTGTTCTCGCGTTTGTCATACATCAAATTGATTTGAGTGGATTCGTTAAATCCAGCACTTATCGACTTCAGCATCATAAAGTTATACTGCGCTATTTGATCAAAGTCATCATCCCACAAAAGATGTCTGCAGAACACATTCTCGCGCAAGGAATCATTGTTAATCAAATACTTGAAAAGTTGCAGCACGAATTGAAAATCCTCTTCTGGAGTCTTGTCGTCAGCATCGGCGCGCTTTTCGTAGGCAACGTAAAAATCCATTTTACGCAACTCTGAAAAGATCTTGCGAAACAGTTCCTGCTCATTGGACCAATTGACACAATAGCGCTCCGAAAAACTGCGGAAATCGTAGTTATTTGACAATGTGCAAATAAACGGATTCTCGGGAAGACAATAGGATGGGTTAAGGTCTGTAGCCGTAGGAATAAACTTAGCCTTTCCTTCATCAAGCATTTCATTGGCCACCTTTGCAATCTCGGTTAATGTCGAAAGTTGCCAAATTCCCAGCATATTAAGATGATCAATCTGACTGTCGAATCGTTTCAGCATGAACACCGACTCGGTAGGATTGTTTTCTGCGGCATATACCCCTTGCAGAACTTTGGAGCGAAGAAAATGTCTACTTAACATTTATTTTATTATTAATATATGACTGATTTGTGGTTGATTTTTCACGTCGTTACATTCACAGAACAACGTTGATGATACGCTTGGGCACAAAGACAATCTTTTTAGGCGCGGCACCCGCAAGCCATTTCTGACTTTCAGGACATTCCAGAACCGCTTTTTCTGCCATCGACGCATCGGCGGTAGCGGGAAGATCAATGGTAAAGCGCATCTTGCCGTTGAAGGAAACGGGATAGGTGAAAGAATCCTCAACGAGGTATTGCTCGTCGAAAGTGGGCCATTGCGCCAAGGTTACGCTACCCTCGTTGCCCATCTGACTCCAAAGTTCCTCGGCGATATGGGGAGCAAAGGGAGCCATCAGCACTACAAGCGGTTCAAGTATTTCGCGCTTGGAACATTTGGCTGCACCCAAATCATTCACGCAAATCATAAAGGTAGAAACTGCGGTATTGAAGGAGAAACGCTCGATGTCCTCGGAAATCTTCTTGATGGTCTGGTGGAGGATTTTCTGTTCGGCTTTGGAGGCTGGAGTTTCCTCGACAGACTCATACAAACGCCAGAACTTTTTCAAGAAACGATGCACGCCCTCGATGCCATTGGTGTCCCAAGGCTTAGCCTGTTCCACTGGACCCAAGAACATCTCATAAAGACGCAACGTATCGGCGCCATAGCGTGCCACAAGGTCGTCGGGATTCTGGACATTGAACATCGACTTGGACATCTTCTCCACTTCCCAACCACAGATATATTTGCCATCCTCGAGCTCAAACTGCGCATCCTTGAATTCAGGACGCCATGCACGGAACTTCTCGATGTCGAGCACATCGTTATCGACGATATTGATATCCACGTGGATGGGAACGGTATTCTCGGCACGCCCAGGAACATTCTTGGAAATGAACAAATTGTTGTTCTCCTTGCTACGATAGACAAAATTCGAGCGGCCCTGGATCATACCCTGGTTGATCAACTTTTGGAATGGTTCTTCCTTGGTGGAAAGGCCCAGATCAAAGAGGAACTTGTTCCAAAAACGAGCATAAATCAAATGACCCGTACCATGCTCAGCGCCACCAACATACAAATCCACATTCTGCCAATAGCCCGCTGCCTCTTTCGAGAAATAAGCCTCTTGGTTGCAGGGATCCATATAACGCAAATAGTAGCCACTGGAGCCTGCAAATCCCGGCATCGTGCTCAGTTCAAGCGGGAACACATTAACGTTGTCGATTTTACTGTTTTCGACCACCTTGCCTTGCTTTTCGTCCCAAGCCCAAACGGTGGCATGGCCCAGAGGAGGTTCGCCTGTGGCGGTAGGACGGAACTCCTTGATTTCAGGCAATTCCAAAGGAAGTTTGTCTTCCTGAATGGCACAAGGAACACCATTTTTATAATAGATTGGGAAAGGTTCACCCCAGTAACGCTGACGGCTGAAGATAGCGTCACGCAGACGGAAATTGACGGTCTTGTGTCCGATGCCCATCTCCCCCACCTTGGCGATTACAGCCTTCATGGCATCCTTGACCTTCATACCCGTGATAAAGCCACTGTTGACGCTCACGCCCACCTTGGCATCCATACTCTCGGTCCAGGTGGCGGGATCGGAAACCTCGTCAACCGAGGGTGCGACAACCTGACGGATGGGAAGGTTGAAATGCTTGGCAAAGGCAAAGTCGCGGCTGTCGTGGGCGGGCACAGCCATGATGGCTCCCGTGCCATAGCCAGCCAACACATATTCGCTCACCCAGATAGGAATACGTTCCTGCGTAAGCGGATTGACTGCATAGGCGCCCGTGAAGACACCGCTGACAGTTTTCACCTCGGCTTGACGCTCACGTTCGCTACGGTTTTTAGCCCAAGCGACATATTGCTCCACAGCCTCACGCTGTTCGGGAGTGGTTATTTGAGAAATCATCTCATGTTCAGGACAAAGCACCATAAATGTCACGCCAAAGATGGTGTCGGGACGCGTGGTGAAGATTTCAAAACTATGGTCACCCTTTTCCAACGGGAACCACACTGCGGCACCCTCGCTACGGCCAATCCAGTTGCGCTGGATTTCCTTCAAGGAATCGGTCCAATCCACCTGCTCCAATCCATCAACCAAGCGTTGCGCGTAGGCGGTAATGCGGAGACTCCACTGACGCATCAACTTGCGTTCCACAGGATAGCCACCACGAACACTGAGACCATTCACCACCTCATCGTTGGCCAAAACCGTACCCAATTCGGGACACCAGTTCACGGGGATATCGGCAAGATAAGCCAGGCGGTAGTTCATCAGCACGTCGCTCTTCTGCTGCTCGGAATAGGCGTTCCATTCCTCGGCGGTAAAGCTGAGTTCCTGACCGCAAGCCACATGGAGGTCGGCGCTACCATTTTGGGCAAAATGTTCAATCAGGCGACTGATAGGTTTTGCCTTTTGGCACGAAGTGCAGTAATAGCTGTTGAACAGCTGAATGAAAGTCCACTGCGTCCAATGGTAATATTTGGGGTCGCAGGTGCGAACTTCACGGTCCCAATCAAAGGAGAAACCAATCTTGTCAAGCTGCTCACGGTAACGCTTGATATTCTGCTCGGTAGTGATGGCAGGATGCTGTCCCGTTTGGATGGCATACTGTTCGGCGGGCAAACCGTAGGCGTCGTAGCCCATGGGATGCAGCACGTTAAAACCCTTCAAGCGTTTGTAGCGGGCGTAGATATCGCTGGCTATATAGCCGAGCGGATGTCCCACATGAAGACCCGCCCCCGAAGGATAAGGGAACATGTCGAGAACATAGAAATGAGGTTTGTTGGAATTATTGTCAGCCTGGTAAACTTTTTGTTCGCGCCAGTACTGCTGCCACTTAGGCTCTATTTCACAATAATTATAGTCCATTATATCAACTCTTTAATGGAAAACATAATAAATAATAAAATGCAAAGATACGAAAAAATAAAGGATTATTGGGCGGTTGGCCTTACAATCTGCTTTGTTTTTTTATATATGCGTAGTGTATCACCCGTACATCCTCAACGACTACAAAAAAGTGCCGACAATCAAAAGGGCTGATACTTCAAAAAGCACCAACCCTAAACCTACTCAACAATAAATGTTTTTGCCCAATGGCAACAAAACGAGTCATGGAAGGTCAAAAAACGCAGCATTTGAGCCCTGAAAAGCCATAGGAAAGCCTATTGCTTGCTTTTTTCTGGTGTCTCTATCCTATGCCATGTAGTGTTGTCTTGTCTATCGTGGAATGATATCAGCCCTTCATTTTTGACAAAGC
>JAZLKZ010000070.1:0-17142 GCA_045597845.1 Bacteroidales bacterium
ACAAAATGTCTTTCTGCCATAGTCTTATTCTCCTAAAATTTTATTAAACGCTTCTTTTAACTCGCCAACCTCGAAGGGCAGACCCATGATTTTGTTGTACTGATGCATGGGGCATTCGGGGAACTGGGTGCGCAAATAGCCTGCAAACTGGCCGCTGTTGAGTTCGCAAACAACGATTTTCTTGTATTTACGCAAGATGTCGCCGGTGTTCTTGGGCAACGGGCAGATGTAGTTGAAGTGGGTATAAGCCACTTTCTTGCCTTCCTTGTTCATCTCTTCCACAGCCAAAGTGAGTGCGCCAGAGGTACCGCCCCAACCCACAACGAGCAATTCGCCATCGGGATCGCCCATAACTTCCTGTTCGGGGATATAGTTGGCAACACGATCGACCTTCTCCTGACGGTTGTGAACCATGAGAGCGTGGTTTTCGGGATCGGTGCTAAGAGGACCGTCGGGGCATTTTTCCAAGCCGCCTACGCGGTGGCTGAGGCCTTCCATTCCGGGAAGAGCCCATTCGCGAGCGAAAGTCTCAGGGTCGCGACGGAAAGGACGGTAGTTGGGATCGTTGGGCTTAGCCAAACGAGGAGTGATGCTGGGCAAGTCGGCAACCTTGGGGATGCGGAACAGCTGCGAACCATTGCCAAGGTAACCGTCGGTGAGCAGGATGACAGGAGTCATGTGCTCGAGAGCGATTTTGGCTGCATTGTAAGCCCAGTAGAAACAATTTGCGCTGCTGGAAGCGGCAACGACAACACAAGGAGCCTCACCGTTGCGGCCATACAGAGCCTGGTTGAGGTCGGACTGCTCGGTCTTGGTGGGCAGACCCGTAGAAGGACCGCCACGCTGTACGTCAACAACGACCAAAGGAAGTTCGGTCATGACAGCCAAGCCGAGTGCTTCGCTCTTCAGAGAGAGACCAGGACCAGATGTGGAGGTGCAAGCCAGAGCGCCAGCATAGGAAGCGCCGATAGCGGAGCAGATACCAGCGATTTCGTCTTCAGCCTGGAAAACGCGAGCGCCGAGAGCCTTGTGCTTTGAAAGTTCCACCATCACGTCGGTAGCTGGGGTAATAGGATAAGAACCGAGGAACAAGCGACGACCGCTGCGTTCGGAAGCGGCGAGAAGACCCCAAGCGGTAGCCACGTTACCGGTGATGTTGCGGTAGCGGCCTTTGGGCATCTCGGCATGAGCAACCTCTAAGATATGAGAATGCATTACCTCAAGCTTGTCTGCATATTCGTAACCTTCGGTAAGAACGGCCTTGTTGAGCTTGATTACTTCGGGCTTTTTGGCGAACTTACGTTCAAGGTACGCAAAAGTCTGGTCGAGAGTCTTGTGGGTAGCGTAGAAAATGATACCCAAAGCAAACATGTTGCGGCACTTATCGTAGGTTTTCTTGTCGGCGCCCTGTTCCTTGCCGATTTTCTCGGTGAAAGAGGTCACTGGAGCCTTGATGATGGTATAAGCACGCTCGAGCTCGTCGGTAAAGGGGTTATCGGTATAGCCAGCCTTTTCCATGGCCTCATCGGTGAAAGTGTCGATGTCGACGATAACCGTTGCGCCCTTCTTGGCCCATTTGAGGTTGGACTTGAAGGAAGCGGGGTTCATAGCGACGAGAATGTCGCATTTGTCGCCAGAGCTATAGATGCGGTTGCCCACATGGACCTGATAGCCTGAAACGCCAGCGATCGTGTTGTGCGGAGCACGAATTTCGGCTGGATAGTCGGGGAAAGTTGCGATGTCGTTGCCAGTGAGTGCTGAAGCGTCGGAGAAAAGTGTTCCTGAGAGCTGCATGCCATCACCAGAATCACCTGCAAAGCGAACAACGAGATCGTCTTTATTAATAATCTGATTGTTTGACATTTGATATTAATTTTATTAATAATTTTGCATTAAAACTAATATGCAAATATACAAATTTATTTGGGATTGGCGTAATGTGCGACGAAATGAATTGTCAACAGATTGGTTTTCTTTTTGTTTATATCTCCTTGAACAAATTTAATACTATGGTAATTAGAATTTTTTGTATATTTGCAAATTCAACCAATTTGTACGAATCCGATGTATAAAAGAGTCTGTTACATTGCAATTACGTTATTGCTCGGCCTTGCAACAAATCTTTCAGCCCAGACAAAATGCGGCATCGACAGCAAAGTATCGATGCAGCAAGCACACTTTGAGGCAAAAACAAAAAAGAGCATGGAGCCTCTGCGCATAGTGGCCAAGGTCGCCCCTTCTTTCGACAGCAAAAAAATCCAGAACAAGGGAATCGTGATCGGCAGCAGGATTGGCGACATCGTAACCTTGACCGTCCCCGTGGACCAGCTGTCGCTTTTGGAATCAGACAACACCATTCTCCAATACCAAGTAGCCCGCAGCATGTCGCCCGACTGCAACAAAGTGCGTTTCGACACGAGAACCGACAGTGTGCATGCAGGACTGGAATTGCCGCAAGTCTTTGACGGAAGTGGCGTAATCATCGGAATCACCGACTGGGGCTTTGACTACACCCATCCCAATTTCAACAACGGCAGCGAGGACAACCACAGGATACTTCGAGCCTGGGACCAGTTCAAGATTTCAGGACCAGCTCCCGAAGGATTCAATTACGGAACAGAATTCATTGGATACGACCAACTCATGGAAGCCCAATGCGACACTTTCGGGCTCTATGGCTACGCCACTCACGCATCACATGTAACGGGAATCGCGGCTGGCAAGGGTCTTGCCAACGGAGACTACCAAGGTCAAGCTCCAGGAGCCAATCTCATTATGGCTTCGTTCGGACTGAACGAGGCTTGCTGGCTGGATGCCGTGGCATGGATGAAAGCCGTGGCGCAGCAAGAGCAGAAACGTCTGGTCATCAACAGCAGCTGGGGAATGTACACCTTCAGCACCCTCGACGGCACCTCGCTTTTGAGCCAAGCCATCGACGCCTATTCGCAAGAAGGCATCATCTTTGTGACCAGTGGCGGCAACAACGGAGACGCAACAATGCACATATCCCGTACCTTCACCACAGACCACCCAGACACCATCAAAACCGTGGCGTCGTATTACAGCGACGGCATCGGGCAGGCGCTCATCTGCTGGGGCGAAGAGGGGAAAGACTTCGACGCAGCCATAGGCATTTATATGAACGACACGCTGGTGGTATCGCCATTCTGGAACACTGCCGCATCGGGATATATCGACACTTTCCTGGTCGTTGGATCCGACACAATCCCCTACAACGTGATGTGGGAACACGCCAATCCGTTCAACAACCGTTCGCACCTGCTTTTCAATGTTACAAAGGTAGGAAACAACCAATTGCGCATGTTCGTCACCGCCCAAGAAGGCACCGTTCACGCCTGGAACATCAACTTGATGGCCAATGGAGCCGGCAATGTAGGATGCGATTTCAAGAAAAACAACATCCCGCTCTACGTCAACGGAGACAACAGCTATGGAATCGGCGAACCCGCCTGTGCCCAAAGCACCATTGCCATAGCGGCGCACAACGCAGACCGACTGAGTGGCGTAAGTCAGACCTACACCCCTGGCAACATCGCAAATTTCAGCAGCCTCGGCCCCACGCTGGACGGACGCAACAAACCTGAAATCTCCGCTCCCGGCGTCAACATCATCTCCTCTATCAGTTCATTCACGAGCGACAGCTATCCTTCGACAGCTTTTACCTTATTTAATGGGAAACGATATATCTTTTCGGAGATGAGCGGCACCTCCATGTCGAGTCCTGCCGCCACAGGCATTGTGGCGTTGATGCTACAAGCCAACCCAAATCTCTCGCTGGAGCAGATCAAAGACATCCTCTTTACCACTGCCCGCAACGACGCCCGCACAGGAGAGATTCACGCCAGTGGCGAGATGAGCGATATTTGGGGCTGGGGAAAGATTGACGCCATGCGAGCAGTCAACGGTGCCATCGACCGACTCTCCGTCGAAGATGCCATCGACAAACAGCAACCTATTTCAATCTATCCCAATCCAGCCTACAGCCACGTAACTGTCCTCACAGGAACCAACCACCCCACGGAAGTTGAGATTTACTCCACCGACGGAAAGAAAGTCATGACACAAACCGTGACCGCCGAAGGCGTAATTGACGTGAGCCGCCTCGCCCACGGCATCTACGTAGCACGCATACAAGACCGCACTGGCGTGAGAACCGCAAAAATAGTCGTTCAGTGATCAAGACATTCAAAAACAACATCCTGCTGCAAACGGTGATAGTCGTTGCCGTTGCATTGGCATCCTGGCTGATGTCGATGCACACCTCAACGATGCCTGCGCCCATGGATTCCGCTCCTTTATACAACCTGATCTACAATTTATTGGAGCCCTATCCCGTGGCATGCAGCTGCATCGCACTATTCCTGCTACTTGCCGAAGGGTTGTTGTTGGCAATGATACTCAACGACCACAAGATGATTCCACAGAACACAATCCTGCCGACACTGTTCTACATCACAACCATGTCCATCGGTGGAATCAACCTGAATCCAATTCTTTTCATCAATCTTATCATATTGATAATCACGCACAAGTTGCTATTGAGAGGAACCCCGTACACCATTTCATTCGATACTGTTATTTCTGTTTCCGCATGGATATCCTTAGCGTCGATGTTCTTCATGCCCGCAATATTGTTGGTGATTCCCCTCATAATGAGTTTCATCATCTACAATCTCTACCACTGGAGAGGATGGGCGATGCTACTGCTCGGACTCCTTGCGCCATACATCATCTACATAGCCATACTATTCTGTTGCGGACTGCCGTTCAAGACGCCCACTATTGACTTGAACCAATACGCGGCACTGTTCCAGTTCTCAGCAAAACCTGTCCTATCGTACATTTATTTCCTGATTGCGTTCTGGAGCATCATTACAGTGCTGGACACCCAGCGCGAACGCGTAGTAATCTATCGAAAGAACACCTCCCTATTACTTAACGCCATCTGGAGCGCACTGCTAATGAGTGTTTTTGCGACATGGAGCGGCACATTTTCCGAAATTTTCCAACTCTTCGCCGTTCCGTTTGCCTACACACTAAGTCTTATGATTCTCAACGCCAAAGGAAGAAAATGGATTTGGGAAACATTAATCATTCTTCTCGTAGCAATACCGTTGGTTACAATCAACCTATAGGAGATTTCCGTTCAGTACCATCACAAAAACGTATTGTTCATGTTGTTAGCAAGTCATACACCAGACAAGATAGAATGCGGCTGCGACGAAGCAGGAAGAGGCTGCCTCGCAGGGCCTGTATATGCCGCCGCCGTAGTATTGCCACGCGGCTACTACAATGAGCAGCTGAACGATTCAAAACAACTCTCCGCAAAACAAAGAGAGCAATTGCGCCCCATCATTGAGCGCGAAGCCTTGGCATGGGCAGTGGCCTGGGTTGAAGCCAGCGACATAGACCAGATGAACATCCTAAAAGCCTCCATACATGCCATGAACATGGCAATCAAGCACATTGCAGGACTGGGACAGGAACCTTGCGTGGTGGGCAGCAACGCACTTGTCGCACAGCCTCAATTGTTGCTCATCGACGGCAACAGATTCTACAACGAGACGGACATACCGCACCAATGCATCGTAAAAGGCGACGGCAAATACTATTCCATAGCGGCAGCCTCCATCCTTGCGAAAACCCATCGTGACGAACGGATGCAAGTCCTACACCAAGAATATCCTTGCTATGGATGGGACCGGAACAAAGCCTATCCGACAAAAGACCACTATGAAGCCATCGCCAAATACGGAATCACGCCCTGGCACAGGAAAAGCTTCAAACTCTATAAATCACAAGAAGAGCGCTAAGAAAGGTGAGTCGTAAGCAAATCATAAATTGACAACTATCAACAATTCGTAAAATGCTTGAATTCATTAAAGACTGGCAAAGAAAAAGGCTGTTGCGACAGCTGGAGCACAAAGACAGCAATCGAAACAAGAAGATTGACAATATCGCCCAAGCAAAGTCAATCGGAATCATATTCCAAGTTGGAGATGAAAACGACTGGAATTTGATCTACCACTTTGCAAAGTTGATGGAGAAAGAGGGCAAGACCGTAGCCATGATAGGCCTGCAAGACAGTGAAACCGAGTTAAGCTACATCATAACCCATTCTAACACATTACTATGCAAAGAGAAAGACGATTTCGACTATTGGGGTGTTCCCAAGAAGGATTTGGTGGAGAAATTCGCCAGAAATCATTATGAACTGCTCATAGATACAACAGAAGAACCAAACTTTTTCGGACAGTATATCGCCCTTTCCTGCAACGCCGACCTGAAGATCTGCTACGCTTCGACCGAAGAGTTGGAAGACAACGGAAAGATATTCGACATGATGATACAAGGAGAAGATGCGCTCAACCTCCGAGACTACCTCAACCAAGTTGTGAAATACCTCAAGATGATCAAAAAAGAATAGTCAAGACAACAAAACAGAGCCAGGATCGGCCAGAAATCAGCGGCCAAACTTTCGATAAAAAACAACATCAACTCAAAAAACAAAAATCCTTTTCCATAATTATGAACAAGAATCTTTTCACCGGTACGGGTGTCGCATTGGTGACTCCTTTCAGGAAACTGGAAACCATAGATTTCAGCAAACTTGAATCACTTATAGAGCATATCATTGAATCCGGCGTTGACTACATTGTAGCCCTTGGAACCACCAGCGAGGCCGCCACCATGACGGAAAGCGAACGCTCCGCACTGCAAGATTTCATCGTAGAGACCACCAACGGGCGCGTGCCCATCATGCTCGGGCTCGGCGGCAACAACACACAGAGCGTCATCGACTCCCTCGGTCGCACAAACTTCGAAGGTATAAGTGGAATACTCTCCGTAGCGCCCTATTACAACAAGCCCAACCAGCGAGGCATTGCGCAGCATTTCAAGCAAATTGCCGACGCATCGCCCGTACCCGTAATCATTTACAACGTTCCTGGTCGCACAGGCATCAACATCGCCGCATCCACAACCATACAGTTGGCACAAGAGTGTCCCAACATCATCGGCATAAAAGAAGCCAGCGGCAACATTGCACAAGTGATGGAAATCATCGCCCACAAACCAGAACATTTCAAGGTTATTTCGGGCGACGACGCCCTCACCTACCCTATGATCGCACTTGGAGCTTCGGGAGTCATCTCCGTGGCAGCCAACGCATTCCCCGCAGAGATGTCGCAGATGGTGAAACTCGCCCTAAAAGGCGACTGGAAGAAAGCGCTGCCCATACATTACAAGCTACTTCCCCTCATGAACGCAATGTTCGAGGAAGGCAATCCCACAGGCGTAAAAGCCCTTCTGGAAATCGAGGGACATATATCCAACAACCTTCGACTCCCGTTGGTAAAGGCATCGAAACCATTATACAACAAACTCGGTGCGCTTTACGAAGAATTCAAAAAGAACTAACCCCAAGGTCGTTTTCACACTCAATTTCTCACGCTAAATCCATCACTCTTCATGGGCGTTTCTCTACAACAAATCCAACAACCCATACTCACTCAACTACAAGCCGTCAGTGAAATTTTCCACAAACAGCTTCATAGCGGAGTCACCTTGCTCAACGGAATCAACGGCTACAATTTCAAAGCCTCTGGCAAGCTCATCCGTCCCACGCTACTGTTACTCGCGGCAGGAACCATATCCACCGAAAAAGTATGCCATCCCGACACACTCAACCTTGCCGCCGCCATGGAGATGCTGCACAACAGCACTTTGATTCACGACGACATCGTTGACGACGACGACATGCGCCGCAACCAAGAGTCAGTAAAGCACCGCTGGGGGAATGCCGCGGCTGTACTCACGGGCGACTTCTACCTGGCGCAAGTCATGCAGTTGCTCTGTCAATCGGGCGACAAAAAAATCATACAACAGGTCGGACAGACTGTCGTTGAAATGAGCGAAGGCGAGCTGCGCCAACTCTCTCTCCACAAAGAGAAAACACCCATAACGCCCGAAATATACCGTGAAATACTGCGTTGCAAGACCGCTTCGCTGATGTCCACATGCTGTGCCATAGGAAACCCCGCACTCAAAGAATTCGGAGAGCATTATGGTCTTGCATTCCAATTGCGCGACGACATCAACGACCACGAAGAGATGCCCTGTTCGGAAGAGATGCTGATGCAAGAGTTGACAGCCGCCCGTGAATGCCTGGCAGTGATTCCCGAGAGTCCCTACCGCACCGCATTGAGTCAGCTTGTTGACATACTACAATAACCTCCTATCATTCTCCATCTTCATCACCCTCACCTTTCGATCCGCCCCACCATAGAGGTTGGGGCAAGTGGTTTCTTGTCCAGTGAACTGAAATCCACATTTTTCCATTACACGTCCAGATGCGGGATTATCGACAAAGAAATCGCCCCACAGCGCATTGAATTGCAGTTTCATAAAACAATAATCCACAAGCCATTGCAACGATTCCGTACAGATGCCTCGATTCCAAAACGGACGGGCAATCCAATAGCCAATCTCCACCTCGTTGTCACCTGTAGGGACATTACTAACACCTTGCGGGAGATAGCCAATGCAACCTATGGGTTCGGAAGTTCCCTTCAGTACTATCGCCCACATCGTTTCGCCAATGAACAAATCCCTTTATGCCGACCTTTCCGCTGCACTTCCCGTGCTTGCCCACAAAGACACCCTCGACATCGACATCCTAATCGCAATGCATCGCAACCTAATGCAACATTTCACTGGTTCTTACGACGAAGGCAAAGCCACCACGAACTACAGCCAGGAAATTGGAGACCCCGTGTTCCCCTACTTGCAACGCTTGGAAAAAGAAGGGCTCTTCGACACCTACTGTCACCCGCTCTACCGCAATCTCGTACCCAACGGATGGTTTGACAGCCACCAATCAGAAGTCGAAAAATGTCTTAACTGGATGCACTATCACCCATTTACGATGACACCCGAGAATGCCTTCAACCGAGCCACCGCCAAAGGTTTCGACATGATGAGCCTCAAAGGGAAAGACGGGGAATAAGGAATCAACAGACCTTAAATTCCAACGGGATGATTCGGCGAATCATTCCGTTTTTTCATCCAACATATCAAGCGGATAATGTAATATTTCAAACCTTGCCGATACTAATATTAAAAGGCAAAATCATCTCCGATGAAAAAATAGTCTGAAAACCCCTTTAAATCCAAAAAAAAAATAATAAATTTGCAAGAATTAGCGCTTAATCAAATATTAAGCTTTATTTCATAATAATCAATTAATTAAGAATAATTAAAAACATCAATACCATGAAAAAGATTCTCCTTACTTTCGTTGCAATGACTTTTGCAGGCTGCATGTTTGCCCAAAACGCAAAACTTCCCGAGAACGTGACCATCAAGACCCTCGACGGTCAGAGCGTACAATCCTCCGTCATACAAAACGATGGCAAACCAATGATTATCAGTTTTTGGGCCACATGGTGCAAACCTTGCAACCGCGAACTCAACGCCATTAAAGAGGTCTATGAGGAATGGCAGGAAGAGACTGGCGTAAAACTGATTGCAGTCTCCATCGATGATGCCCGTTCCGCCTCTCGCGTAAAGCCCCACGTTGACGGAAACAGCTGGGAATATGAAGTCTATATCGACCAAAACCAAGACTTTAAGCGCGCAATGAATGTGGTGAACGTACCCCATACCTTTATCGTTGACGGCGAAGGCAACATTGTTTGGCAGCACACCTCCTACGTGGATGGCAGCGAAGAGGAAATGATTGAGGTAGTAAAAGGACTGCTGAAATAATTGACAACAGAGCATTATGAAAAGATTATTTTTTGGAGTGCTATGGCTTGCCTCGTCAAGTGTCTTTGCGCAAGGCATCATGGGAGGCCATGTAACTGGAAACATTCAATTCGACGGACAAATATCCCGTGCCGACTCCACCATTGGAGCAAGCGAGGTACCAGAAAATCTACTGATGAACGCACGTGCAGATGTGCTTTACACCAACGGCAATTTCAGTGCTGGACTGCGTTTTGAGGCCTACCAAAACCCATTGCTGGGATTCGACCCTAAATATACGGGACAAGGCATCGCCAACTACTTCGTGAGCTACCAAGGCGAGAAATTGGGCGTAACCCTCGGCCATTTCTACGAGCAGTTTGGCAGCGGAATGATCTTGCGCACATATGAAGACCGCTATCTCGGCATCGACAACGCCCTGTTCGGATTCAGCGTGAACTACCGACCCATCAATGGCGTCACTTTGAAAGGTTTGGTGGGCAAACAGCGTATGTTCTGGACCATGGGCAACGGCATCGTGCGTGGCATTGACGCAGAAGTGAACCTCAACAGCATCATCAAAGCCATGGAGAGCAGCAAGTTGCGCGTATCTTTAGGTGCTGGTTTCGTGAGCAAATACGAAGAAGACGCAACCATCGCATTCCCCGACGACCCCAACTACAAGCTGGCTCTGCCCCTCAATGTAGGAGCCGGTTCAGCCCGTTTGGACTTGAACTATGGCGGCTTCGGATTCCAAGCCGAATATGCCCGCAAGGGACAGGACCCCAACATCATGAACGACTACATCTACCGCAAAGGCGAGGCATTGATGCTCAACGCCAGCTACTCACAGAAAGGTTTCAGCGCCAACGTGCAAGCCAAGCGTGTGGATAACATGGCATTTAAGTCGGAGCGTGGCGTGGGACGCGAGATGCTCTACATCAACTACATTCCCGCCATCACGAAGCAACACACCTACGCTTTCTTGAGCATGTACCCCTACGCCACCCAGACCACGGGTGAGATGGGCTTGATGGGCGACGTGATGTACACCATTCCCAAAGGCTCTGCCCTGGGCGGAAAATACGGTACAGACCTCCATTTCAACACGGCCATCATCACCGGTTTGAAGACCGAGACCGTTGGCGGCTCTGGTTCAGAAGGTTACACTTCCGATTTCTTCGGTATCGGTGGTCTCTACTATGGAGACGCCAGTTTGGAAATCGCCCACAAATTCAGTTCGGCCGTCAAGGCCACATGCACCTACGGCTATGTGGTGTTCAACCCCGTAGTGGAAGGTCACGAAGGTTCCTTGCACCACAACAACGTACTGGTTGGAGACGTGACTTGGAAAGTAAACAAAAAGAACGTGCTGCGCTTCGAAGCCGAGTGGATGGGGAGCGACAGCAAATACACCAAAGAAGTTGACGACAAGCGCGCCGGCGACTGGATCATGGGATTGGTGGAATACAATTTCGCCAAGAACTGGTTTGTCTCCCTCAGCGACCAATATGCCTACAAAGACGGCATTGGCAACTACTACAACCTCAGCGTAGGCTACACCCATAATGCCACACGTCTGCAAGTGGGCTACGGCAAACAACGTGAAGGTTTGCTCTGCATCGGTGGAGTATGCCGCACCGTTCCCGCAAGCAACGGATTGACCGTTTCTTTAACAACAAGCTTCTAAAATTCAACAGTGATTAGGAATAGAGTCCTTCAAATCTTCAAACCACCAATTGTATCAACATCAATGAAAACATCAAGATTCCTATTATATATCGCTGTCGCCGCTTTGGCGATGTCGTCGTGCGACAAGATTGACGCCGACGAGAACGGCAATTTCATCACCTTCTCAGGCGTTTCGGGTCAATGGGAGAACGGCTCGGCTGTAACCGACCACACTCATCGTGTGATGCTGGAAAAATACACCGGCTGCCACTGTCCCAACTGTCCTCGCGCCGATGTCACCATCAACAACGAGATAGCGACTTTCGGCGACAAACTCGTTGTCTTGGCCATTCACGATGGTATCGACCGCTTCTCGGAACCTTTCGATGGCTACACCGACCTCCGTTCCGAAGTTGGAAAGACCTGGAGCCAATATTTCAAGATTCAGCCACAAGGCTATCCTTGCGCATTGCTGAGCCGCCAAATGGAAAACGGTGCCACGCAATATGAATTTCCCTCCGACGACTTGAGTTCCAAAATCCAGAACATCATCAACCAAGAGCCTTTGGTAGCCCTCGCTGTTGACTGCAATCGTTCCGGCAGCACCGCCACCATCACCGCATCGGTAGAATACCTCGACAACGTACCAGAAGATTTGACACTTACATTGGTCGTCATTGAAGACGGTCTGCATTCCGCTCAGCAAAACGGACCGAACGTTGACTACGAATACACCCACAACCACGTGTTGCGCAGTGCAATCACAGACCCTTGGGGCGTTCATGTAGATGCTGATGGCGTTAAAGGTACTTGCAGCCAAGCCAAGTTTGTGTTCAACGACATCAAGCCCGAATGGGTTGCCGACAACTGCCACGTCGTAGCGTTCATTTCCAAGAAAGACACTCGCGAAATCCTCAACGTTGCCGAGTGCAAGTTGTAACTGTCGATTTGTAGAACTGTTGATTTCGAGATTAGAAGATTTGGAGTCAGTTAAGAGTTATGAGTTAAAAGTCAAGAAGGATTTGGTCTTTGGTCACAGATCACAGGTCACAGATTTGGAGATTAGAAAATTTTTGTTTCCTATTCACTAATCACTATTCACAGTTCATCGTTCTCTTGGTAATGAACAAGAAGATTTTAGGGCTGGCAATTCCCAACATCATAACAAACATCACCGTGCCACTTTTGGGCATGGTGGATATGGCTATCGTTGGACATCTCAGCGCCGCCCACATTGGCGCCATTACCATTGGCACCGCCATCTTCAACCTCATCTATTGGAACTTCGGATTCTTGAGAATGGGCACAAGCGGTTTCACCGCCCAGGCCTATGGTGCTCGCGACCTCAAGGAAGCCGTCAGAATCTTCACCCGTGCGATAACCATTGCCGTGGCTATCGCTTTTTTGTTGCTACTGCTGCAATGGCCTATCAGCAGACTGGCTTTGGCAATCTTTGAAGGCAGCAACGAAGTGCTGCAGATGGCACTCACCTATTTCTTTGTCCGTATCTGGGCGGCACCCGCCACGTTGGGGCTCTACGCCGTCAAGGGTTGGTTCATCGGAATGCAAAATTCCAAACTGCCCATGTGGATTGCCATCTTTCTGAACATCGTCAACATTGTATGCAGTCTGCTGTTTGTAATAGTGTTCCATTGGGACATAGCAGGAGTAGCCTTGGGCACTGTAATTGCACAATACAGCGGACTGATTGTTGGGCTATATTTTATAGCGCACCGTTATGGCAAACTGTTCGTCCATTACGCCCCCACTCTTCGCTTCAAGACCATTCTGCACGACTCGTTGCGGTGGCAAGAGATGAAAGGATTCTTTAAGATAAATGGAGACATCTTCCTCCGCACGGTATGCTTGGCGACAGTATTCACTTTCATTACAGCCGCCAGCGGGCGCATCAATGACGAAATACTTGCCGTTGACGCCCTACTGCTCCAGTTTTTCACCCTTTTCAGCTACATCATGGATGGTTTCGCCTACGCGGGAGAGTCATTGGTGGGTCGCTTTATCGGAGCCAAAGACCCACGAAATTTGAAGTCCGCAGTACGGCATCTCCTTGTCTGGGGGTTGGGACTTACACTGCTGTTTACAGCACTTTACGCCCTTGTAGGAGAGCAAATACTAAGAATCTTCAGCGACGACGCCAACGTTATCCAAGCCACAAAACCCTATTTATTTTGGATTCTCATCATTCCCGTTTGCGGTTTTTCCGCCTTTTTGTTTGACGGCATTTTCGTAGGTGCCACTGCTGGAAAGACAATGCGCAACACCATGTTTTTTGCCACATTGGCATTTTTCATCACCTTTTATGGACTCTTGCACATACACCCCGAAAGCGACAATCCTTTCATAAAAAACAATATACTTTGGACCGCATTTATGGTATATCTTACAGGACGCGGGATTTTCCAAGCTTTATATCTTAATAAATCAGTCTATGCAAAAGCAAACTAACCACATCTGCAAATTTCTCTTGTTAGCCCTACTCTGCGGCACTCCCCAATTTGCGCACGCCATCTTTGTCGAAAACATGCCAGCAGTGCTCATTCAGCCCAACGGAGACACCATCCACTGCTTCGTAACAGGCGACGAGTACTACCACCGTTGGCACGACGCACAAGGATTCACCATCGTACAAAACCCCACGACAGGCTACTACGTATATGCCGAAGAAATACCGGGATTGGCAGGCAATCTCATCGTAGGGCAGACCAATCCACTGGCTGAAAACCTGCGTCCGGATATCAGAATCTCGGAAAGCGAGTATGCCGCCCGTCTCAAGCAATGGGAAATCCCGGAGCAGTACGCCATTCCGCAAAGGAAATATGGAGAAAGCAACCACGGAACGATGAACAACATTGTCATTCTTATCCGTTTTGCCGACGACCCAGAGATTTCGACGCCATACAACACACTTTACAACATGTACAACGACACTTCCGCCAATGCGGTGTCGCTGCTCAGTTATTTCAAAGAGGCATCATACAACCAACTGCGTATTGTAAGTCATATCTTTCCCGCAGCGGAAGGCAATCAAATAATATCATACCGAGACACGCTGGCCCGACGTTATTTCTTGCCCTACAACGCAGCGAGCAATCCCGATGGCTATACCGACCAAGGAGAGCGAGAGTTCGGATTGATTGAACGTGCCGTGAATTACATAAACGCAAACTATCCTTTACCAACAGACATCAACATTGACCACGACAACGACGGCTATATTGACAACATCACCTTTATCGTAAAAGGAACCTACACCGGTTGGAGCGACCTGCTTTGGCCGCACAAATGGAACCTGTACGACCGCACGGTAACAATCAACAACAAAATCATCAGCACATTCAACTTCTTGCTCGAAGGCGCCGGAGAACAATATTTCAACGTAAGCACTTTCTGCCACGAGATGTTCCACGCATTGGGAGCGCCAGACCTCTACAGATACTACACAGCCTCAGAGATTTCTCCAGTCGCCAGTTGGGACTTGATGTGCCACAACTCCACCCCGCCCCAACACATGGGAGCATTCATGAAATACCGCTATGGCGGATGGATCGACAGCATTCCCGAAATCACCGAATACGGTACCTACAACCTCCATTCCGTGGCAGACCCCTCCAATAGAAACAACTGCTACCGTATCGCCACTTCCAACCCCAACCAATGGTATGTGCTGGAATACCGCAACAACAGCAACCATTACGAGACAGCACTGCCAGGTAAGGGATTGCTCATCTACCGCGTGGACACCCGCTACGATGGCAACGCCAGTTTCAATGGAAGAAACTATTTCGATGGACTTTGGCTCTTCCGTCCAGGTTCCAGCAGCAACATGGAAAATGGAGCTCATGGATCGGCATACCTCAACAAAAACGTGGGTCGCCGCACCTTCCACCACCAAAGCAACCTCATTCCTTTCCTCACCGACAACAGCATCGACACCAACATACTGATTTCTCACGTCAGCGAAGCCGGCAACACCATCACTTTCTGCTACCTCGACCCCTACGGATGCAACCCTCCCGACAATTTGCACATCGACAGCACCACTAACACAACCGTCAATCTCTCTTGGACAGGAAACTCTGAACATTATCAAGTCTTGTGGAGAGTTGATGGCAGCAACGACACTTTCAGCACCCTTATCACCGACAGCCTCTTTGCCGAAATCACCAACCTTGAATCCAGCACACGCTACGAATGGAACGTTCGCGGCATTTGCGGCATAGACACCAGTATTCTCGTGTCCAACTCCTTCTTCAACACCAACATGTGCGACAGCATCATCGATGACACCATCGGCACCCAAGAGACAAGTACCTTCACCCTCCCATTCGCCGTGGCTCACAACTTCTCCTACACCCAGCAAATCTACACCCAAGAAGAACTTCCGGGATGCATGGACATCTCTGAAATCGCCCTCAACTTCAAGAAAGACCTCCTCAACAAGTCAAACTGCAAAATCTACATGACAAATACCGACAAGGAGTTCTTCCAATCCCAATTCGACTATCTCAATTTCAGCAACCTACAACTTGTTTTTGAAGGAGATCTGACCTTCTACAATGGATGGAATCGCATCGTGCTAGACACACCCTTCTATTACAGAGGCAATGAAAATCTGCTCATTGCATTTTACGACGAATCCCAAATGCAAGACAGTCCCCAGAACCTCTTTGCAGCAAGTCATTCCGACGCAAAACGTTCTGTATCATTCTACCATAGCACCTACCGTCCCGACCCCGAAAATCTACTCGCCTACCAAGGGCATAAAACCGCATCAAGCACCCGCAACGACATTCGCATCATCGGATGCCCTGCCGATACAGGACGCATTGTTGGAATAGACAACATCCAGCGTTCCAACGAAGAAGAAAAGTACTCAATTTCAGCAATAGGCGGCAACATAGAAGTGCGTTGCTCCACAGCTCAGCCTATTTGGATTTTCGACATCTTGGGACGAACGATAAACCACTCTGCAGCAACAACAAAACAGACTTTCAAAATGCCAAAATCAGGCATTTACATTGTAAAAGTCGGCAACAATCTGGCAAAAAAGATTGCCTTATTTCAATAATTGACAAAAAAATATTATATTTGTAAGATTAAAGAAAATTAATAAAAATTATAAATAATTAATAATAAACATAATACACAATGAAAACCACTCCCTATACCGATTTACACATCGCTTTAGGCGCAAAGATGGCCGAATTTGCCGGCTACAACATGCCCATTCAGTACACTGGTCTCGTTGAAGAGCACAACAACGTACGCAACAACGTAGGCGTTTTCGACGTCAGTCACATGGGCGAATTCCGCGCCAAAGGCCCCGTCGCCAAGCACTTCATGCAGTATGTCACCACCAACAACATCGAGGACCTCTTCGACGGCAAAGTGCAATACACCTGCCTTCCCAATGGTCAGGGCGGCGTGGTCGATGACATGCTGGTTTACCGCGTCAGCGACGACGAATACTTCATGGTGCCCAATGCTGCCAACATCGACAAGGACTGGGCTTGGATGAGCCAGATTGCCGACAAAATGGGTATGGAGCTTGGCAAAGACTTCGTCAACGAGAGCGAACAGTGGGCACAGCTCGCAGTGCAAGGTCCCAACGCCCTCAAGGCTATGCAGAAACTCACCAGCGAGAACATTGTGGACATGGAGTACTACACCTTCAAGATCCTC
>JAZLKZ010000071.1:0-18574 GCA_045597845.1 Bacteroidales bacterium
ATTCTATGTGTTCATAGATGAGATTCAACGGTCGTACAAAGTGAAGACGGCACAGGTAGATGAAAGCTTGGTGCCAGAAGAGGATAGGGATCTGTTGTACACAACGTTTTATGACACGCTGAGTTCACTGATGTCACTTCCAAATGTGGATGTGTATGTGACAGGAAGCAACAGCAAGATGCTGTCAAAGGATATCGTTACCAATTTCCGCGACCGTGGCAGCGAGATAAAGGTGTATCCACTGTCGCTGTCGGAGTTCTATGGTTTTGCCGGTCTGGAGAAGGCTGATGCTCTGGAACAGTATCTGCAATATGGTGGGATGTGAAAGGGAAGCGGTATTTTTCGTCTATCCAGAAGTATTATGCAAAGGATCTGGGATTGAGGAATGCTCGGCTCAACTGGCGGCAGCAGGAACGTTCGCATCTGATTGAGAATTTGCTGTTCAATGAGTTGACGTCACGCGGATATGCTGTGGATGTGGGTGTTGTGGAGTTGGAACGTGTGGTTGAAGGCAAGCGCTCGCAGAGCCAGTATGAGATTGATTTCGTGGTGAATACTGGCGCCGGAAAGGTGTATATCCAGTCGGCTCTGAATATCGATACTCCGGAAAAGAAGGAACAGGAGACTTTCTCACTCAGGAATACTGGCGACTTCTATCGCAAGATTGTGGTGCTGGACGGTAGCTCTCTGCCTTGGACTGACGACAAGGGTGTGGTTTATACTGGCATCATCCCGTTCCTGCTCGGTGGAGTGATGGAAGAGCTGATGGAGGGCAGAGGTTAGAGAAACCTCCAGCCTCGCGGTCGAGTCTTTTTTGAGGGTCACTTCTTAACCAGATTCCGAATCACCTGATGCCGGTTCTTGGACTTGTTCTTCCGGCACGAGACATGTATCCAAAAGTTCACCTCATTTGAGGTTTTGGAAATGGCTTGATTAAAGTTGGAGATAACTCAGTGGAACAGGTGGGTGAGGGCTGTGTTTTGTATTCGTAATATTATTTTGCCTTATAACCTCTAATAAATAATGAATATCCTTTTTCTAACCATGTCAAACATCCGTGACATTGAAGATCACGGCATCTATACCGACCTGATGCGGAAGTTCCGCAACGAAGGTCATCAAGTCTATATCGCCGCACCGCGCGATCGTCGCACGGGCGAAGCCACCAGCCTGAAGGAAATCAGTGGCGCACAAGTATTGGGCATCAAGACCCTCAATGTGCAGAAAACCAATGTGGTGGAAAAGGGCTTGGGGCAAGTGTCGATGGAGACGCTTTTCAAACGCGCCATCAAACGCTATTTCAAAGGCATCCGTTTCGACCTTATCCTCTATTCCACGCCACCCATTACCTTCCCCAAGGTCATACAGTATCTCAAGCAACAGAATCCTAAGGCAAAGACTTATTTGCTCCTGAAAGACATCTTCCCTCAGAATGCCGTTGACTTGGGCATGATGAGCAAGAGCGGGGCGAAAGGCGTGCTTTATAAGTTCTTCCGCAACAAGGAGAAGAAACTCTATGCCCTGTCGGACCATATCGGCTGCATGAGCCCGTCCAACGTGCAATATGTTTTGGATCATAACCCGGAAGTGGATCCGAAGAAGGTTGAGATTGCACCGAATTCTTACGAAGTCACGGATTATATGGCGCCAAGTCCGGAGCAGGTGGTTGAGATCAGAAGCAAATACCATCTGCCTATTGACAAGCCGGTTTTCATCTACGGCGGTAACTTGGGCAAGCCGCAAGGCATACCTTTCCTGATGGATTGCCTCGAGGCCAATAAGGACAGACAAGACTGCCATTTCGTGGTGGTCGGCAGCGGAACGGAATACGGCAAGATTGAGGCTTGGCACAACAAAGTGCAGCCGAAGAGCGTGTCGCTGTTCAGCTTCATCCCTAAAGAGGACTATGACAAGTTGGTCGATTCCTGCGATATAGGATTGATCTTCTTGGATTACCGTTTCACCATCCCGAACTACCCTTCACGGCTTTTGTCCTACTTGATGCAGCATAAACCTATCATTGCTGCCACCGACCCGAACTGCGACACGGGTACTATTGCTGAAGCCAACGGCTACGGCTTCTGGTGTCCGAGCAACAGTGTTGAGGCTTTCACCAAGGCAGTTGACAAGATGCTCTCTTCGGATATCAGGCAGATGGGCGAGAACGGCTATAAGTTCTTCTTGGATAATTACACGGTGGAACACACCTATGGGGCTATCATGCAGCATTTCACTGGGAAGTGAAGACAATCGTAGTATTAATTTATCAATTATTTGCGACTATCGTTGCTGATTAATGTAAATGACAAGAAGCGGCCCCGCCGCATAATTGACTATGTCGAATCTGCGATTTAAGCGTCTGGTTTTGATTATCATCGCCATCTGGCTTCATTTCGCCCGCAAAGCCCCTCTAACCACTAACCTAAAACAGAAATGACTACACAACAGAAATTATACATCTTTAATTCATATTAGGTCATGAGGAAAGAGAATGACATACCTACAGCGGAGGTCCTGTCGGCGGCAAGGCTGATAAGGACTGCCATCCTGCAAAGCCAGGAGCGGGCTGTGAAGGCTGTGAATCAGGAGCAGTTGGCACTATATTTCGGGATAGGACGCTTTATCTCGCTTAATACCCGAAACCGCAACTGGGGCAGCGGAGTGATAGAGAGCATCAGCAGGATGCTGAGGCAGGAACTGCCCGGGCTGAGAGGATTCGGAGAACGTAATCTCAAGAATATGCGTGCCTTTTATGAGGCTTGGAGTACGCTTGAGACAAATTCGGCAGTCACGACTGCCGAATTACCCTCCAAAACGGCAGTTACAACTGCCGAAATAGTGGAAACCATTGATGACGAGTACAATACGATTCGCCAACTGCAGTTTACGAATTATTCCGGATTCCCTTTGACGGAGTTTCTCAGCATCAGTTTCACGCACCACGTGACGATTTTCACATACGCCAAAGATGCGGAAGAGCGGCTGTTCTACATCCGATATGCCCACAATTATAAGCCCACGGTTGATGAGCTTGAGGTGGCGATTCGCAAGCACGACCTCTACCATCATCAGGGTTCGATGCCGAACAATTTTGTCAGTACTATGCCAGATTGCAAACAGGCTTTCCGCGCCATTCAGATGTTCAAGGATGAATATATCCTGGACTATATCAATGTGGAGCAGTTGGGGATTCGTGATGAAGAAGTGGATGAGCGTGTGGTGGAGCAAAGCATCGTGCACAACGTAAAGAATTTTATTATGACCTTCGGCAAAGGTTTTACCTTTATCGGCAATCAGGTGCATTACGACAAATTTGGGCAGGACCATTGGATAGATTTGCTATTCTATAACCGTGATTTGAGGCGAATTGTAGTCTTCGAGTTGAAGTCGGGCCGTTTCAAGGTGGAGTATCTGGCTCAACTGAGCAGCTATCTCAGGATTCTGAATGATGACGACCGCAGAGAAGGAGAAAATCCTCCGATAGGTATGGTGTTATGCAAGAAGATGAACAAGGAATATGTAAACTACATAATGCAGGACTTCCGCCAGCCGATGGGTGTTGCCACCTATAAGACTGCTGACGAGATTGCTCCTGAATTGCTCGAAGCACTCCCTCCGAAGGAGGAACTGGCAAAACTTCTTGACGGTAAAGAGAATTAAACCTAATGCCCTAACCACTAACCACTAACCACTAACCTAAAACAGAAATTAACACAATATGTATAAACACTTCTTCAAACGCATTTTCGACATCCTCATCTCGGGCATAGCGCTCCTGCTGATAGGATGGTTTTTGATCATTATTTGGATTTGGCTTACCATAGCCAACAAAGGCGCTGGCGCCTTCTTCTTCCAGGAACGCCCCGGCAAGGACGAGAAGATCTTTAAGGTCATCAAGTTCAAGACCATGACCGATGAACGTGATGCCGAAGGCAAGCTCTTGCCTGATGCCCAACGCCTCACCAAGGTGGGCAAGTTCGTGCGCAGCACCTCCATCGACGAGTTGCCTCAACTCATCAACGTGTTCAAAGGTGATATGAGCCTGATTGGACCGAGGCCGTTGTTGGTGCAATATCTTCCGTTATATAACGAAGAACAGAAACGCCGTCACGAGGTGCGTCCGGGCATCTCGGGCTGGGCACAGTGCCATGGCCGTAATGCCATCAGTTGGACGGAGAAATTCAAACTCGACGTGTGGTATGTGGATCATTGCACCTTATGGACAGATATAAAGGTCATCTTCATCACCATCAAGAATGTGCTGATGCGTAAGGATATCAACTCGGCTACAGCGGCCACTATGGAATATTTTACAGGAAACAATTGATATGTATTTATACGGAGCAAGTGGTCACGGAAGAGTGATCAAAGAAATAATTGAGGTTGGCGGAGGGGCGGTGAAGGGGTTCGTTGACGATAATCCTGCTCTTACGGTTTATGATGGCTTGGCAGTTGTTCATTCACCAGAAAACCTATCGCCTATCATCGTGAGTATTGGGGCAAATGCAACACGCAAAAAAATTGTTGAGAAACTCGATGCTAAATTTGGAGTTGCCATTCATCCGTCTGCAATCGTATCGCCTTCGGCGGAAATAGGTGAAGGTACTGTCGTCATGGCTGGAGCCATCATCAATGCAGGTGCGAAAATTGGCAGGCATTGTATCATCAATACGGGTGCGACCATTGATCACGAGTGCGTAATTGGAGACTACTGCCACATCGCTCCGGGCGTGAACATCAGTGGTGATACGCGCATAGGCGAAGGCACCTGGGTGGGTGTCGGCTCGTGCGTCATCCAGTGCCTGAACATCGGCAAGTGGATCTTCATCGGTGCAGGAAGTGTGGTGGTGAAGGACGTGCCCGATGGCGTTGTGGCGTATGGTAATCCGTGTAAGGTAAAGAAACAAAAAGATATAAATATGAACACTAACAAATTGAATAACAGTCTATTCGGGGGGGGTAAATTATTAATAATCAATAATATGCGCTGCATATTATCCGAAAGGAGGTCTTATGCAGCCTAAAGACATAGCGATTTTTGGCGTAGGCGGCTTTGGGCGTGAAGTGCTAACCCTCATCCAAGACATCAATGGGGCAGAGCCAATCTATAATATCATCGGTTTCTTTGATGACGCTCACCATAAAGGCGAGAATATAAATGGTTATCCGACATTGGGCACAACTAAAGAACTAAACAGATGGGGAAAACCTTTGTGTGTAGTTGTTGCTGTGGGTAATCCTATCACAAGAAAGAAGATTGTTGAAAAGATTGCCAACCCATTGGTCTCTTTCCCCACGATTATACACCCATCGGTCCTGATTGGCAGTAAAGAATATGTCCGCATAGGAAGGGGATGTATTATATGTGCTGCTAACCTTATTACAACAAATATTGAGATTGGAAATTTTGTCATCCTTAATCTTGCTTGCACGGTAGGTCACGACACCCTCATTGATGACTATGCGGCGTTTATGCCTTCGGTAAATATATCGGGGGAGGTGACAATTAGAGAGTGCGTTTATGTGGGCACTGGAACAAAAATCATCAATCAACTTGAAATAGGAGCAAATGCCATCGTTGGTGCTGGCGCAGTGGTGGCGAAGAACTTGCCTGAAAATTGCACGGCTGTTGGCGTGCCAGCAAAGGTGATAAAGATGAAAGAATAACCCCGCAATATCCAGTCGCCTCACTGAAATACCGCAACGAGGAGGAAGTGCTGGCGCAGGTAGATGACCCTGTCAGATACAACGACAATGTCATCTGGCCCGACAAGGTCCGCTTGAACAAATATTACTACTATCACTATTCTTTTGTCAAGGATATCGAGATGATCTTCGCCACCGTGCTAGGACGGAAGGTGAAATTTGCTGGTGAGGAGATATGACACGGAATAAATGTAAATGAACACTAAACACACGAAAGGACACGAAAAGGAGAAAGAAATAATATTTCGTGAAATTTTGTGCCTTTCGTGTTCAAAAAAACGTATTGGTGTTTGGTGAACACTAAACACACGAAAAGACACGAAAATATATGGCGTTGATTTATCCCCAAGAAAGCTATTCAATCAATGGTGCAGCATACGAGGTGTACAAAAAGTTAGGTTTTGGATTCCTTGAAGCTGTATATCAAGAAGCTTTTGAGATAGAATTGATAAAACGTAACATCCCTTACGAACGCGAAAAAGAATTGTCCATAAGTTACGGAGATATTGTTCTGCAACAAAAATACCGTGCCGATTTTGTGTGTTTCGGTAAAATTATCGTAGAACTTAAAGCTGTTTCGGAATTGACGGATTCTCACCGCTCGCAAGTCTTTAATTATTTACATGCCACTGATTTTAGGTTGGGTATATTGTTGAATTTCGGATATGATGATGGTGTTGAGATAATGAGAATAGCAAATTGAAAAATTAAATGAACACCATACACACGAATGGACACGCAAAGGAGAGGATTAATACATTCGTGAGATTTCGTGACTTTCGTGTTCATACAAAAAAAATGGTGTTAAGGAGGAAGGTACGGTTTGCTGGGGAAGAGAGATGTTAAAGGAAAAAAACTATATTAGAATTAGCTTAAATTATAAAAAAATATGTCTGAAGAACGTAAAATGATCTACCTCTGTCTCGCTCACATGAGTGAGGACAAAATGGAAGAAAAATATGTCCAGGAGGCTTTTGACACCAATTGGGTTGTTCCTCTGGGTCCAAATGTGAATGGTTTTGAGAAGGACCTTGAGACTTTCGTGGGGCGGCAGAAGCGTGTTGTGGCGCTGTCGGCGGGTACCGCTGCGGTGCATCTGGCTCTGCTGAACTGTGGCGTGGGTCCAGGCGATGAGGTTTGCGTGCAGAGTTTTACTTTCTGCGCTTCTTCGCATCCTATCACATATCTGGGTGCTACTCCGGTGTTCGTGGATAGCGAGCCGGATACATGGAACATGGATCCCGATTTGCTGGAGCAAGCCATCCTCGACCGCAAGGCTAAGACTGGAAAGTATCCCAAAGCCATCATTCCCGTGGCGCTCTACGGCATGCCTTACGACTGCGAGCGCATCATGGCAATAGCAGACAAATACGGCATCCCTGTTGTGGAGGATGCCGCTGAGGGCTTCGGCTCTCGGTTCAAAGGTCAGGTGCTGGGTACTTTTGGAAAATACGGGGTGCTGAGCTTCAACGGCAACAAGATGATCACTACGTCGGGTGGTGGCGCTTTGATTACGGGTTCTGATGCAGAATGGAATGAGGTGATGATGTATGCCACGCAGTATCGTGAGTCGTATCCGTATTACCAGCACGAGAAGATTGGCTATAACTATCGTATGTCGAATATCTGCGCTGGTATTGGTCGTGGCCAGATGACTGTGGCAAACGACCACATTGCACATCACAAGCATGTTCAGGCGCTCTATGAGGAGCTGTTTGCGGATGTCAAGGGAGTTTCGGTGCATAGTCAACCTGTGGGAGGCGATTATGATTCTAACTACTGGCTTTGTACTATCACGCTGGATCCCGACCTGAAGGTGAAGGGACAGGAGAATGCCTATAAGGAAGTAATCAAGACTGCTGTGGGAGGCGCCGCTGGCGTGATTCACGCTGCGGATTGCGCTACTACGGACTGTCAGCCTAACGACAATGTGGAGGCGTTGCGTGTGTTTATGTTGGAAAAGAAGGTGGAGGCTCGACCGGTGTGGAAGCCGATGCATAAGCAACCTGTTTATGCAAGTGCTCCTGCCTATGTGAATGGTGTTTCGGAGGCTATCTTCAAGGTTGGCATGTGCTTGCCTGCGGGACCGTATGTCTCCGACGACGATGTCCGCTACATTGCCGATTGCATAAAAGATGCTATCAGCGAAAATTGCTGAGGATTCTTTACGAGGACGGAAACCAAAACCATTTGCTGTCAATGGTTTTAGTGGTGCAACAATTTCGTACCGAAGGTGTAGATGATAAAACATTATGGATGAAAAATCGAGGAATTTTAGGAACTATTAGGTGTGGCAGGAGGCTGTGGATCATGCCACTGAGGTGTATAAGATAACCAATGGTATGCCATGGTTTGAGAAGAAGGGGCTTCAGTTGAAAATTGTTGATATTCAATGCCAATTTTTTGCTTTGTTTTCTACAGTAAGGTAGTAGTCTATGTGGCGTTGACAATTTGTTTTCGTTTTCGTCCTCAAGTATGAAAGTGCATAATTTTGTGAAAGAGTTGTTGTTTTTGTTGGTTCGTTCCGCACTGGGTTTGGATTCCGTTGAGAGGTTTCCAAAACTGTCGGAATCGGAATGGCAAGAATTGTTTTCGTTGGCGTGCCGACACAATATCGCTGCACTCGTGGCGGAACAGGTGGGACGGCTGCCTGAATTGGTGCGTCCGTCGGAGGACTGTTGCCTCCAGTTTGTGGCAATGCAAGGCGTCGCATTGTCGGAATTCCACCACAAAAGGAAGGTGGCGCAACAGTTGCAAATGTTTTTTGCGAAACATCAACTGAAGGTCGATTTCCTTAAGGGTTTCCGTCTCTGTCATTACTACCCAAGGCCGGAACTGCGCACTTTCTCGGATTTGGATATCTTTCTGTCGTATGCCGAGGATGGAAGCAGCCTGGAACCAGCCTGGAAGGTGGGCGATCGCTGGGTGGAAAAAGAACTGGGGGTGTCGGTTCATCGCGACATTCATCATCACACTACTTTTGATTTTGCCGGGCAGCATGTGGAGAACCATTTCGATTTTATCCCGCAATATGGCAGCAGGAATTCTAAGGACTACGAGCGGTTGCTGAAAGCGTTGCCGGTGAACTCTCCCGATTTTAACGCATTGTTTTTGATGCGTCACATGTCGGGACATTTTGCCGCGGAACATATCAGTGTACGACATCTGGTGGATTGGATGCTGTTTCTGCAACATGAGGGGGAGAATGTCCATTGGGACAAGGTCAAGAAAATCTACGATACATTCGGTTTGACGCCTTTCGTGGAAACGGTTTCGGGTATTATGCAAACTTATCTTGGATATACCTGTCCTTACCTTTGCGTTTCATCGGATGAATCGTTGCGTGAACGTGTTGTGAACGAGATCCTTTATGGCGAATTTTCGGATGACATGCCAGACCCGAGTCAGATTGTGAAACGGTTGTCGTTCAAGTGGAAGCGTCGTTGGCAAGGTCGTTGGAAGCACAACCTTTGTTCGAACACCCCTTGGATTGTGGATTTGTGTTACGCCATCTTTGCCAAGATAATGAAACCGAGAACAATCTTGCATTGATTGTGAGTGTTGGGCATTCGTTCGCGAAAAGAACCGAATTGGTTTCGCCATTTTTACACCTTTGTAAATTAATAAAAACTTCATCAAGTAAACTTGTGAAGCTTTTTCTTTTTTTATGTGGCGGAAAGAGGGAATTGGTTTTGCCCATCCCTAAGTTGCCACGGGCGTCCTTACAACGTAAAAATAAAAATGGTCCTTACAACTAAAGTTGCAGAACCATTGTTGTTTTTGCGTTGCGGAAAGAGAGGGATTCGAACCCCCGGACCCGTGAAGGTCAGCGGTTTTCAAGACCGTCGCATTCGACCACTCTGCCATCTTTCCGTTTGCAAAGATACGAAGATTTTTGTTACGACGAAAAAGAATTTTTTAATAGCTTTAAAAAATGTATCTTTGTATGAAATTAATCTTCCGATTTTATGAAGAAACATACTTTCAAAGAGTGGGTTGCAACCACTCGCTATTGGTCTTTTTCTGTTTCGGCTTTGCCTGTCTTGGCTGCTGTGGCTTTGCTTTGCTCCATGCGTGGATTCAGCGCCATCAATTGGTTGAACGTTGTTTTGGCTGTTGTCGGTGTGGTGCTTTTCCATGCCGCGGGCAATTTGTTGAGCGATGTGGGTGACTATCGTTCGGGTGCCGATAGCGAGGGGGCTTTCGCTGTTCCGAATCTTGTAAAGCATTTCTTTGAGCCCAAAGAGTATCTGATGTTGAGTGCTGTGCTGTTTGCATTGGGTATTGCTGTCGGCTTGGTGCTGGTGATGAGAAGTAGCCTTTCTTTGTTGGTTGTGGGTGGCTTGGGCTTTGTGATGACGCTGCTCTACACCAAAAGCAAGTTGGCTTGGCTTAGCGATGCCAATGTGTTCTGCATTTTCGGTGTCTTGATTCTTTTGGGGACATCGATTGTTGCCGTCGGCGAGGTGTGCTATGAGGTGCTGTGGCTTTCGTTGCCGTTGGGTTTGATTACCTTGTCGGTGCTTCATGCCAATAACGCCGTGGATATACAGACTGACGGCGCGGCGGGATTGCATACCATCGCTATGGCTTTGGGACTTCGGACTTCCGCCAAACTTTATGTCGTCTATCAGATTCTTCCTTTTGTGTATGTGCTGGTGTGCGCTGTTGTTGGTGTGCTGCCGTGGACGGCTTTGCTGTGCTTTGTGTCGTTGCCCGCTGCGGTTTCCAACATCCGTCAGGCTTGCCGTTGCGTCGAGGAGGGCCGCAATGCGATGATCGGGCTTGACCTCAAGTCTGCCAAGTTGCAGTTGCTCTTTTCCTTGACTTTGGCTGTGGGATTATGTGTGGCGGCGTTATGAATGATAAGGGTTTGACCAAGGGTTTTTGGACGGCTGTCGCCGTGGCGGTGGCGCTATGGTTTTGGATGTTCTCGCCGTGGACGGCAGGATTGTCTCCTTTCTGGCTCACGATGGCGTTCTCTGCGGTAGTGCTGACGAGTGCGGCTTTGTGCTGCGGTTTTTCGTTGCGTAGCTTGATGCCTATCAAATTCTCCACCGTGTTGTGTGGCGTGGCTATCGCTGCGGTGCTGTGGGGTATGTTCTGGGTGGGCGACAAGGTGTCGTCGTGGCTATTCTGCTTTGCACGCCCGCAAGTGGATTCCATCTATGATATGAAGGATGGATTCCCTTCGTGGGTGATAGCCTTGTTGCTTCTGTTTGTGATTGGCCCTGCCGAAGAACTGTTTTGGCGTGGATTTGTACAGCAGAGGCTCTCTCAAATTTGGGGAGATACGAAAGGCTTTGTGGTCGCCACTTTGGTCTATACGCTGATACACCTGTGGTCGTTCAATTTCATGTTGATTATGGCTGCGTTGGTGGCGGGATTTGTGTGGGGATTGCTCTATAGGGTCAAGCCGTCGCTATTGCCTGCTTTGGTGATCAGCCATGCGCTGTGGGACGCCTGTGTTTTTGTGGTGTTCCCGATTTAAGGAATGTGGATTGTGGAATATGGAAAATGATTGTCTGCAAAAAGGCGATAATCCTTAATCTTCGGTACCAATTTGCTAATCACAAATCACCAGTTGCAATTCACAAGTTACGAGTCCTATATTAGTGGCATTTTTTTTCGCCATTTGTGGTAAAGGTGAAAGTGGTAATAGAAGTCGGAAGTTTTCTGCAAAGTGCTCTCGCTGGGCTTTGCTGTCGGAGTGCTACAAGCACTCCTTCATTTCTTCCAACAGCGCTTTGCAACCGATAAGGATGTCTTCGTAGGCCTCGTCAAAGTCGCCCGTGTACCATGGGTCGGCGATGCCGCGGTTGTGGTGCTTGGCATCGCTTTGGGGCGTATGGTCGAGTAGGAGTGATACTTTGCCTTCCGGATTGTCTCCGATGATGGGTTTCAGTCGTTGCAGGTTGCGCTCTTCCATGGCGATGATGTAGTCGTAGTGATGGTATTCTGCAAGTGTTATCTGGTGGGCGGCGTGCCCTTCGCAGGAGATGCCGTGCTCGTTGAGTTTGCGTTTGGCAGGCGGATATACGGGGTTGCCGTGTTCTTCGTCGCTGGTGGCTGCGGAGGCAATCTCAAACTGGTCGGTCAATCCTGCTTTTGCCACGAGGTTTTTGAAGATGTATTCAGCCATGGGACTGCGACAGATGTTGCCCAGGCAGACAAAAAGTACGCTTTTCATTGGTTGCATTCGTCAAGTAGTTCTTTGTTTACCTCGAGGGGATGGTATTGGGGGGTTCCTTTGCATTTGTCGGCGACGCTTTTGCCACATACGCAGCCACTGCGTTCGCCGGTATAGGGGTCTACCGAACTGCAATGACGCTTGAATTCTCCGTGCTTCTTGAAAATCATTTTTACGCCCAAACCTGCTATCAATAGGGCAACGATGGCAATGGCGCAAATGAGGGTGATAAAAAAGGTGCTCATGGCGATTGGTGACTGACGTAATGTTGATTTGTTGATTTGAAGATCAAACTCTTAAGCTTTTATTGCAGTCGTAATCATGGTCAGCAGTCTTGGTTTACGTCTAATTAATCCTCAATTCGATAATCTCTCAACTTTATTTGTGACTTGAAATGAAAAAAGCCGCATTTTGTGCGGCTCTTTTTGTTTGCTCCCCAAGTAGGACTTGAACCTACGACCCCCTGATTAACAGTCAGGTGCTCTAACCAACTGAGCTATTGAGGAAGGTTGTTTCTGTCTCTCAAAAACGGTGCAAAGATACGCAGTTTTTATGATATGGCAAAATTTATTTTGTAAAAACCTTGAAGAATGTTTGTAAGCAATTGATTATTCCATTGATGCGATTCTCAGGTTTTCTACTATGTCGCTGGCGATAATGGATGCTTGCGACTGATTTTTGAGTGCTAAATCGCCGGATTTGCCATGTATATATACACCTGCAACCGCTGCCGCTGGGGCGTTCAATCCTTGTGCGGAGAGGCCGAGAATGACCCCTGTCAGCACATCGCCGCTGCCAGCCGTTGCCATTCCGGGATTGCCAGTGGTGTTGAAATAGACTTTGCCGTCGGGTGTGCAGATTTGGGTGTGGTGTCCTTTGTAGAGCAACACAAGCTGACTTTCCATGGCGCGTTTGCGCTGTTCAAATAGACGTGCTTCTGCTGTCGGAAAAGTCCCGAACAATCGTTCATATTCGCCTGCGTGTGGCGTGAGTATGGTGTTGGCGTGCAGCATCTTCATCCACTTGGGATTCTTGGCTAAGATGTTGATTGCGTCGGCGTCGAGGATTAGTTGTGGCGGTTGGGCTTTGCCTTCTTCGCCTATCTCTTCCAGCTTTTCAAGCAGTTCCTTGAAGGCTTTAATGCTCTTTTTGTCGGTGCCGATGCCTGGACCTACTGCTATGGCGTTGTATTTCTCCAAATTGTCGGGAAGGGTGGAAAACACTTCGTTGTCGTCGTCGATGGAAACCATTGCTTCGGGAATGCCAATCTGAATCATATCTACGCAAAATGCCGGTACGTGAACGGTGAGCAGTCCTGCTCCCATGCGCATGCAGGCTCGTGCGGCAAGTGTGGCGCAACCACAGCGTCCATAGCTTCCGGCGATGAGCAGTGCGTGGCCGTAATAGCCTTTGTGGGTGTTGGCGGGACGCTTGTTCAGGCAAGCGGGCATGGGCAGCGAGTCAATTTCGTAGCCTTCAAAATCGGTAATGCTATCAATGCGTTTCATAATTTGCAAAGATACGTAAAATATATGATTTTAGTGTCTCCATAAATTATCGAATTTGATTTCGTCTTCGCAATGTATGCACTTGTGTACCCTTTGTTGGCTATTTTGTACACTCGTTATGAAGAAAAACGGGATGGCGTTTCTCCGTCCCGTTTCCTTTTTTTTGTATGATATTCGTTATGATTTGTTGATTCAATTCCGAATCATCTGCCATAGATGTAGGTTTCCGTTATGTGGTTAATCTCGCTTTTTGTACCAATCAATCTTTTGGGAGGCGTACATCGCTATGCCGAGGATGATAAACAGTCCGATTGATCCTATCAGCAGTGCGTAGCTTTCCAGTTGCAAGAGCACGTAGATGAAGATGTATAGCGCCAGCAGCAAGGTGCCGATAGTGAGTGCTGTACGTTTGTCCTTGAGCAGGGCTCCCATGTAGATGGTTATCAGACCGATGGTCATTACTGCCGCAATGGCGTAGGAGAGTCCGAATGTGAGATGTTCGGAGAACGACAGCAGCAGTGTGTAGAACAAAATCAATGCGATGCCAATCAATAGGTATTGTACTGGGTGAATGGGAGTTTGTTTGCGGATTTCTACGAAAAACACTACGGCAAAGGTCAGCAGTATGATGAGGAATGCATATTTGATGGTGCGAGTGGTTTGTTGGTATTGCTCCACGGGAACTTTCAGCGTTACGCCGAACCACTGAGGTCTTCCCATGAAAATGCACCATTTACTACTTGCGGAAAACTGCGGTTGATGGCAAGAATTTTCCAATCGGCTTCAAACCCTTTGTCTGTCACGTTTCTGTGCGTGGGCAGGTAATTGCCGTCGAAACTGGGTGTGGAACAGTTGGAGGTGATTTTTGCTGTGGAAGTTCTTCCTACGGGGATGAAACTGATTCGCTCCGAGCCTTTGATGGGAATGGTGATGGTGAAGTCGACTTTGCCGCCTTCCAAGATTTTCTCCATGTTGATGTTGATGGACAAAACGTTCCCATTGCCGAGCTTTTTGTTTGATTGACTGAGGGTATGTGTCGCTCCATCGAAAACCGCCTTGGGATTGTCGGTGAGGCCTTTCAAGTCCTGGATTCCGATAAGCAATTCTGCCTTGTGACAAGCGTGCTCTTTCAGCGTGGCGACATTGGTTTCGTTGGGAAGTGTGAAAGTGCCAGTGAGTTCGACCACAGATTCATACACCGTAAAGTCGAACAGCCCTCTTTTGAGTGTCTTGGTGTTGACGTTGCACTTCACGTCGTAGTTTTCGGGGAGCAGATAGAGTTCCTTCCCGTTTTTCTCGGCGCGTGGCAGGAAGATCATGGGACCTATGAACCGTTGTTCGCCGCTCCATTTGTCAAACACCTCCTGCGCGGCTGATGTCTCGGTGTATTGGCGCTCATCTACGAGGTTTTGGATAAGAAACCGCGGAATGAGCAAGATAAGGCTGAGCAGGAGGATGAGTCCCAATTTCAAACCATAGTGTGCTTTTTTGCTGTTTTGTTGGTTGTTTAAGTTGATTTCCATAATGTTGTGTTTTATTTATTGTTATTAAAAGTACTTTGAAAAGCAAAGTTAAAATGTAAAAAAAATTAGTTTTGGCTTTTGATGAAGGTCTCCAGCGCTTTGAGGTGCTCGGCAAAGGCGACTCTTCCTTTTTCGGTGATGGAGAAAGTGGTGTTTGGTTTGCGTCCGATGAAACGTTTTTCGCAGGTTATGTATCCCAAATCCTCCAAGTTACGCGTGTGGCTGGCAAGGTTTCCGTCGGTCAACTGCAACAGCGATTTGAGTGTGGCGAAATCCAACGACTCGTTGACCATCAGCGCCGACATGATGCCCAGTCGCGCCTTGCTCTCAAAAGCCTTGTTTATATTTTCTAATGCTGAAAACACGTCAATGTGAATTGTGAATTATTTGAATCAATCATCCTTTGTTGTTTCGTACAACAAAATAGATTCCAAAAAGGATGTGGAAGGTGCCGAACCCCAAGAACCAGCACAGGAAAGCGTGGCTCACCATAAAGCAGTCCACGAGTCCGAGAATCAGTTCGGCGTAGCCGAGAATGGCGATGTTGGACGTGGTGAGGTGGTGACAGTTGATGAGTGCCAATCCGTAGAAGATGAGCATTATGGAGGAGGTGAGTCCGTAGTGTCCTTGAAGGAGGAGTGAAGTGCACAAGATGCCGCCGGCAACCATGGGAACGATGAAATTGATCAATGCGCGACGAATGGAAGGCGTGATGGAAAAGTCGGGTTGGTGTTTGCGTGCGCGGAAGAATGACATTAGGCAGACTGTAGTGAATGCAAGTGCCGCCAATGCCACGGCGATCCATACAATCATTCGTGTGCGCTGGGGCGTATTGATGGCGAAAGTGTCGGTGACTTCAGGAAAACAACCCATGGCGGGGTGGGGGAGAAGGTAAATGTATGCCAGTGCCGCTGCAATGACGGCGTATATGCCAACGATGATGATCGACCATCCGCTGATGTGTTTGAAACGAGAGGTTTTCTCCATCATCTCTTTGATGTCGTTCAAGGCTGATAAAGCTTCTTGTTGGTTCCTGCTTGTCTTCATTCCTATACTAAATCTTTGATTGTCTATGATTTAATCTCTGCACTCTAAAAGTACTTTGTATTGCAAAGTTATGAAGATTATTTGAAATGGAGGAACTTTATTGCGAAAATTTTTGAAAATAATTTGTAAAATATTGATGAATAAGGTGTTTTGGCTTTGCTTGTTGGTACGTTTTTTTTGTTCGTTTCGTGAGCGAAGTAATAATAAATAGATGAGAAATTCGTTATTGAAATATTGTCTAACTGATAAAAATGTATCGATATGAAAAAGTCTTTATTATTCCTTTCTCTTTTTTTTTGTAGTCATGGCAGCTTGTGTCAAAGAGGATGACGAGACAATCGTTTCTTCGGAATCCGGTGTCCCTGAAATGGATTATGGCGTGAGGGTAAGTGACACGGTGTTGCATTATTACAACGTGATTGCCAACTATCGTGATGACAACAGCCTCACCGTTTCTGAGCAGATTACCACTACCGACTGGAAAAAGCATTTCGATGGCTTTGGCGATTCGCTCGTGCTTAAGGTTTCTTTTACCCTGCGTGAAGATGTCGATACCAGCTACACCAATACAGAGTGGCTTCGCGTGAATGGAGATGTGGCGAAGATCGACGCCCGAACGGAGTTTTATGCCACGGCTTCCAGAGTAAATGCAGACGGTAGCAGGGCTTTCCATGTCGGTGATGCTCCGAATCAATACAGCCGTAATAATATGGGCGGCTTTGGTCTCTCTACCCTTCATTGGCAAGGTTTGACCAACAGCCTGAGCCGCAAAGGCGATTACGCCCACTATTCTTTGAAATAGGACCCCTGAATCTATATAAAACAGCGAGGGCGGCGCAGATCTGCGCCGCCCTCGCTTAAATATATCCAAAACCGTGGATTATTCAGCCTTGGCTTCGGGTTTGAGGTTTGCGACAACGTAGTTCTTCAAATTGATGAACTTCTTGGCAACCTTCTTGATGTCTGATGCTGTCACGGCCTTTACGCGCTTTGAGTAGTCGTCGAGGCTGGCGTTGCCGTCGCGGTTCTCGTTGTACATGTAGCTTCCTTGGATCTGGCCCATCCAGTAACCGTTGTTCTGCATGGCGCTTTCACGGTTGATGATCATCTGTTCCTGAACTTTGCCGAGGGTCTTGGCATCGGGGCCTTTCTTGATGTAGCTCTTGAGAATGTCGATGGCGGCTTTCTCTACTTCAGCGGATTTGTCGGGGTCGCAGTTGATTGCGAACATCCAGGAAACCTTTGCGGTGGGGAGAATTTCGTAGTCGATGCTGACTTGGGGGCTGTAGGTGCCGCCCATCTTTTCGCGGATGATTTCGATGGCGGTGATAGCCATTGCGTCGCCGAGCTGGTCAACAATCATGCGGTTTTCCATCGTGGGCTCGAAACCTTCGGTCTCACCGTAGATGATGAGCATGCCTTGATTGTCGGTGCCTTTGTTGACGGTAACACGTGGGGTGCCTTTTGCAAATGCCTGTTCGCGCTTTACCCAAGTTTCGTTGGCTTGTTTCTTCGTGCTGGGGAGGTTGTTGATGTATTTGGCGATAATGTCGATGTCGGCATCGCTTACGTTACCTACAAAGAAGAAAATCTGGTTGGAAGCGTCGTTGAAACGCTCGGTGAAGATTTGGTATACCTTGTCGAGGCTCAAGGAATTGATCTGCTCTTCGGTGGGAAGGAGGATCAGTCGTTTGTTGTTGGGATATGCGGTTTCGTAGAACTTCTTGAGGAATACGAACTGGGGATTTTCACCGATGAACTTGATTTGGTTGCGCAGTGCGTCGATGTTCTTGTCGAAAGATTCTTGGTCTTTACGAGGTGCCTCGTAGTAGAGGTTGAGGAGCTGGAGCATGGTCTCAAGGTCTTTGGGAGAGCAGCTGCCGCTGAATCCCTGGGTAAGTTCGTTGATGCTGGGGCTGATGCCGAGGTTCATACCCTTGAGTTTTTTCTGCAACTGGGTGCTGCTGAACTGTGCGATACCGGCGTCGTCGATAAGGCTGGCAGCGGATTGTGCTGCGTAGATATCTTTGTCCTCGTAGAGAGAGTTTCCACCGAAAGCGAAGGAACCCATCTGGATTTCGTCTTCTTTGTAGTTGGTCTTCTTCACGATGAAGCGGATGCCGTTGGGACAGGTGTATTCAGTGTAGCCGAGAGCCTTGTTCTCTTTGCTTACCTTAGGCGTAACGGCCTTGAGTTCCTTGGCGTAGAGGGGTTCGTCTTTGTAGTTGTCAACCCAAGGTTCGGTAGTGATGTTCTTGGTGCTGTTGTAGATGTTGAGGACTTCCTTCTCGGTAGGAACCTTGTATCCTTCTTGCTCGGGAGCGGTCAGGTAGTAAACGAAGTTCTCTTCGGTGATCCAAGAGGAAACGAGTTCGTTGACTTCTTCAAGGGTGATTTCGGGGAGGAACTCCTTGGCATATTTCCATTCCTGGCGGATGCCGGGGATTACTTCGCCTTCGAGGTAGTTGTTGGTGTATTCCTGAGCGAGGCTGTTGCTCTGGGTCTTGTTCTCTTCCTTGGCGGATTTGGTGTACCAGCTGAGGAGGTCTTCTTTCTGACGGTCGAGTTCGGTCTGGAGGAAGCCGTGCTGGTCAACGCGA
>JAZLKZ010000072.1:0-21735 GCA_045597845.1 Bacteroidales bacterium
ACACCATGAAATAATGATGAAAAGTTAGAAAATAGAAGAAAATTCATATATTTGCCGCGTTGTTCACTTTGAATTTTGGCTAACGGACTTCACGAAGTTCAGAGGAATGGCGCAAAAATGCTAAAAATAGAAGTCCCCTAATACTATTCAATAATTAAGGTGTACAATTATAATTTGATTGTAAGACGTTACCGCGAATGGACAGGTCGCACTGAAAGGCCCCGGTTGCGATAACTGAGTGGCGTGGGATGCTCGTCCAAACGGAAATGGTAGTCATACGCTCTATCAATTGTCGAAAGCGAATTCGACCAATAGTCACCGTAACAGCCAACGCTAGATATTTCGTTGTCTTTTGCACCAGCGGCGGGAAGAAAAACCTTGTTTCCGTTTTTGGCTTGAAACAAGATGCCGCTTACACCGTTTTGGGTGGTAGTAGCGCTTCTCGTGTTCTCAAGCAACTCTTGCCATTCTGTAATGGTAGGTGTGCGCCAACCGCCGCCCCAATTAACCGTGGCAGCATCATCAACGGAGTGTAAAGTCGAAAGATTGTCTGTGAAACCGTCATAACCCCTGTCACCGTTGTTACAGTATTTTGTAAATTGGAAAATGCTACCCTTGGCCTTGCAATGTTTGTAATTACTCCAGCTATAAGAATTCTTCGGCTGGGTTTCTCCCCAAGCGTAATAATAACCGAAATCCGTTGGAGTTTCTGCCCCAACATTGAAGGTTGCCCACAATGTACCGCTTGGAAGACCGAGGTCGACGCACTCGTGGCCCTCCACGGTCAAGAATTCCTCTTGGTGGATTGTAGGCGTTTTTTTGTTGGAACGTATCGGTCGTACACTAAGGTCTGTGCAACGGTTGGGGAGACTCGATCCATAGTAGTCTGGATTGTAAAAGTCAAAAAAACATGGCTCATATGGAGCGTTGGTATTGAGTGTACTCGACCAATAGCCGCCATATTGGTCCTTGCCATAAGGGCAGCCAATGCTTTGGTCGTAATTACTACGCTGGCCAGAGGCAGGAAGGAAAAGGCTCTTCCCGTTGTTTGCAGTGAATAATCTGCCGTTTACACCATTCAGTGTTGTCCATTTGCTATCGGTGTTATCAATCAACTCGTCCCACTCGGCGATACCTGGTGTACACCAATCGATTCCCCAGTTAGTAGTGGCGGCATCATCTTCTGCAAGTAATACGGTTAGATTATCTTTGAAACCGTTATAGCCGATTTTAGAATGAACGCAGTATTTTGTCAATTGGTTAAAGTTTCCTTTGCAATAATTGTAGTTGCTCCAATCATAAGAAGATTTGGGAGTTGTTTCACCCCAAGCGAAGTGGAACCCTCGGCCTTCTGGCGTTGTAGCACCAACATTGCAAGTTGCCCATAGTGTTCCGCTTGGTAAGTCAAGGTCAACAAAGTCATGGGTTTCTTCACTTTTATATATTTGTTCTTTAGAACGGACAGGCCGCACGGAAAGTCCCACATAACGATCATCTTCGCCATATCGAACACTTTGGCCATATTGGCCGAATCTTGGGCCAAAGATATAACTATGTGCGACTTTCGGGTTGTCGGATCGTAGCGAATTCAACCAATAGTGGCCTCGAGCATCGTTGTGGTGCCCTTCGTTAAAACACCACCCGCTGGCGGGCATAAAGATACTTTTCCCGTTTTCTGCACAAAAGAGCCTTCCGGCTATGCCGTTTTGCTTTGTCTCTACAATCCTCGTGTACTCACATAGTTCTTTGATTTGTTCAACTGTCGGTGTACACCAATCTGAACCCCAATTGGCAGTGGCTGGATCATCGATGGGCAAAAGGCATGTTTGATTGTCAAAATAGCCACTATAACCTAGTTCTTCCAGGTCGTTATATTTTGTCAAAGTGTTGTAGCGACCGTTACAGTGTTTGTAGTTTTCCCAATTGTAAGTATTTTTGGGTTCTGTTTCCCCCCATGCAAAGTAGTCGCCATATCCCTCGGGCATGTTGGCACCCACGTTGCAGGTGGCCCACAACGTCCCGCTCGGCAACCCGAGGTCAACATAGGCATGGTCATTGTGAGTTTGGGCACTCATACTCCCGACGACACAAAATGTCGTTAGTATTAAGGCTGCTACTGCTTTCGTTAATTTTTTCATATTGGTTAGATTTTGAGATTATTAAGTGTTTTCGTATTATTTGTTATTGTGTTGTTATACTTAAGAACAGAAAGTTTATTATAACTTTGGTAATACTTAGATAATAGTCTCCGAAACGGCATAGAAATTTGTTTTCTTTTTTGTTATGTTTGTGTTGATGTCGATTTGATACGCCGATTTGAAGTTATTCAGTTCTATTCATTTGACAGTAATATTTCTTATTATAGCACTGTTGTAATCTGACATTTGTATGAGTCCTGCTCTCTCCTCCCTTCCTGGCATCAGATTATGTTCGCTAAGTTCTTTTTCTCTTTTTACATAAGGAGGCAGTTCTCCTTGAATATAAACCTCAATTGTCACTTTGTCTATTTTCTTTTTGTGGCTACAAACATTTTTTACCATGACATTTTGGCCCCCATAAGAAGCAGGAACAAAATAAACATCTACACATGAACGAGTGTGGACATGATTGGCCCCTCCTTTTGAGCCAGAAGAACTCATTTCTTTATTATCTGATTGAACGATTCCATACACACTTTGCCCGGGGCGAATACCAAGGATTGGAATCAGGAGTAACAAGGCCAATATGGCAATCTTTACCCAGTTGTGTTTCCAAACATTTTTCAAGTTTAATTTGTCAAACAATCCCATACAGCCGTTGTCTATTTTCTGTGCGATGGCTGGGGCGAATTTGGTCAAAGCCAAAAATACAATAGACAACCCCATGAGAATCAAGCCAGGAATCAACCCTAAGGTTCTCCAAACAACTATACCTGCCAATAAAGTAATCGAGCCATGTTTAAGTAATGGTTTTGAGGTTATCGGTTGCAATTTGTCTTTTATATTGGTCACTAGCCGTTCCGCTTTTTCAGGTTTAACTTTCCTTAAAACGAGGTAGATGATAGAGGGGATTAGAAGGAGAAGCCCGAGAAATAAGTCAAAGAAAAACACCAAATATAACCCCAACAGAATAAGAATCAAAGGCGTATTCGGTTTTTCCCCATCTTTGGGATTCAACTCTTCATTAATTTTTGAAAAGGCATCGCTTGCCGCCGAAGAAACAGCGGCTCCCACTTTAGATTCCTTTGCCTGTTTTCCTAATTCGGAAACTGAGGTCTTGATCTTAGAAAAACTGAGGCCATTTTGTTTGGACGAAGCGTTGGGGTCAAGTTTTCTTCCGCATTTTGGGCAAAAGCTTGAACCTTGTTGTAAAGGTTGTCCGCATCCTGGACAGAAATTCATTTCGTTTTCCATAATTGTCGATTATTTTTTGTTATAAGGTATACCATTTCTCCCATCAAGGAATTCCCCGTATTTTTTATAGAACTTCTTATGTTTGAAATCAATGATGGTACGCTCGTTACCTAAATAATAAGTTTGTACATAACCTTGGTCAAAGTCCCAAGTCCACTTGATGGATTGGCCCTCAGTGGATCTAGTTCTTCCTTTATAATCTTTGTAAACCAAATTACTGCTGTTGTCTTCTCCAAACTTTCTCCATTCATTATCGCTGTCAGGTTTAAGAGTGATGCTTATGGTGTTCCCATAATCATCTGTGCCAACATAAGTTCCATATAAAGAGGACACTTTCCCTCTACCTTGTCCCGATGTGGATTCATCTCCTCCACATGATCTGATAATCAGAAAAACGGCTAACACTAAGGCCGCAATGATAAAAATCCTTTTCATGATATTGTTGTTACTATTGGTTTTCAGTGCAAAATTAAAACAAACCCTAATATAATCAAATTATTTAATTGATTATCAATAACGTAACTATCCAAATCAGATACGAAAACAATATCAAAAATGGATAATTCGCGATGAAAATGGATGAAGTGGATGGGGAAAACATTAGATAGTAGGATTAAGAAAAAACACCAACATGTTTCTTTTGGTTCAGAAAAAAACCTATTTTTGCAGCGTCCATTTAGGAAATTCGCCGCAAACGGCCCAAATCTAAAATCATATCGTCATGTATTTTGAAAGAAAACGCTATCTTGAACAACTTATCAACCACAAAAACAACGGTTTAGTAAAAGTCGTAACCGGTATTCGACGCTCGGGCAAGTCTTTCTTGCTATTTGAAATATTCTATCGCCATCTGAAATCCATAGGTGTCGATGACCAACATATCATCAGGATTGATCTTGAAGATAGACGAAACAAGAGTTTGCGCGACCCTGATAGCCTTCTGGCTTTCATCGACAACAAAATGATTGATAACGGCATGTATTACATCATCTTGGATGAAGTGCAGATGGTGCATGAGTTCGAGGATGTATTAAACAGTTACAACAAAGTTAAAAACGCCGACATCTATGTTACTGGCAGCAATTCACGTTTCTTGTCGAAAGATGTCATCACGGAGTTCCGAGGACGCGGCGATGAAATCAGAATCCACCCCTTGTCCCTCAGCGAGGTATGGGAGGCCATGCCCGAACTTTCGTGGGAACAGATGTGGCAACTTTACATGACATACGGCGGACTTCCTCTTACCATACAGACAGAAAAGAACACGGACAAGGCTGCCTATCTGAAATCATTGTTTGAAGAAACCTATATCAAAGACATCAAAGATAGGAACCATGTACAAAATGACATTGCATTGGAAACGATTCTCAATATTGCATCTTCGTCCATCGGTTCGCTCACCAACCCGCAAAAACTGGAGAAAACTTTCCGAAGCATTGGCAACATGACCTTGTCAGCCCAAACCATAAAGAACTATCTTGAGTACCTTGAAGACGCTTTTCTCATCAGCAAAGCATCGCGATATGACATAAAAGGAAAACGATACATCTCAACACCTTATAAATATTATTTCACCGATATGGGGCTCAGAAATGCACGCCTCAATTTTCGCCAAATCGAAGAAACCCATATCATGGAAAACATAATCTACAATGAATTAATATTGCGTGGATATAACGTGGATGTAGGCGTTGTGGAGATTAGAGAACGTGACGCCAATGGAAAAGAAATCAAGAAACAGGTTGAAGTTGATTTTGTCGTGAATCAAGGAAGTGAGAGGTTTTACATACAATCAGTCTATGCTTTACCCTCGCCCGAAAAAATGGAACAGGAAGTACGTCCGTTTCTTAACATTAATGACGCATTCAAAAGAATAGTCATTGTCAAAGAAGACATCTTGTTACGTCGAAACGATATGGGCATTGTCACAATGGGGTTGAGAGAGTTCCTAGTCAATAATAATAGTCTGTATTTGTGATAAGTAAGTGTTCAAAACTAAATTACATAATCAATTGACACGAGACTACGGGACATGAGACGGGGACTAAATGACTCGCGTCCCGCGTCTCGGGGCCTCGTGTCTTTTGTGTAGACTAATTATGCTCATTTACTTAGATTAATTATCCATGATCATTCGTGATGAAAATGGATGAAGTGGATGGGAAAAACTATTTCACCTTCTTCTCAAAATGCTGGTAGTCCTTCACGCTGCGCCAGCGGCCGCCCCAACGGAAACCATGCGATTCAAAAGTCTTTTTGCAGAAATCGTTTTCATCGATTTTATGTTGGAAGTCCTTGCTTCGGTCCACAAAGTCGGTGGCCGTGGAAGGGCGGATGCGTGAGCCTCTTACGCAAGGGTTCTGCAAGGGATTGATGTCGACGGCCATCCCAAAGGCATGACGGGATAGTCTCCAGGAACCAGCGATGGTGCGGTAGTTGAAACAGGAGCTGTTGTTGGCTTGCATGGAAGCCTCGTCGGAAGCGTCGAAGTCGTCCACCAGACGGATGCTGTAGATGGGATAGGCTTCCATAAACAATGTCTTGAAGATACACAACAGGTCATGGGCGATGGCCTTGTTGCACACCATCTCGCCTTGCTGGATGTGATTGTCGAAGTCGTAATAATAGAGGGTGAGATAACGGAGGTCGTCATAGCCGATGTTGGCCTTGTCCTTCATTGACTTGCCTTGCATCCGGGCTCTCACTTCCTCGGGAATGGGTTGGGAGGCGAATACATAGCCATGATAACATAGGGTGTCTTCGGCTTGGAAGGCGACCGGGGCGACCGCTTCCTCTACGGAAATGGTGTCTTGCACCTCGGTGGTCACTGGTTCTCCGGTCTGGCTTTGGGTATTGCTACCGCAAGAGACCATGAGGCCAAAACACAACAAGAGAAAAACTGTATGGCAAAAGTTTTTCATAGGTTTATTGTCGAGCCTCCTCCAAATAGGCCAATAGTCCTTTGCAACCTTCAAAGACATCTATCCAAGTGGCCTCAAAATCACCTGTGTACCAAGGGTCAGCGACATCACCAGGTCTGTGAGTATAGTCCATTAATAGACTGATTTTGTGGTCGATATCTTCGCCAAACATCCGCTTTAGGTTGCGGAGATTGTTGCGGTCCATGGCGATGATGTAGTCGTAATAGGCATAGTCCTGTCGCGTCATCTGTCGGGCAGTCTTGCCTTCGCAGCCAATGCCGTGCTCGGCCAACTTGCGCCGCGCTGGCAGATAGACGGGATTGCCGATTTCCTCGGTTGAGGTCGCCGCAGATTGTATCTCATATTGGTCACTCAACCCCGCCTCTGCGACGAGGTGTTTCATCACAAACTCGGCCATGGGACTGCGGCAGATGTTGCCGTGACAGATGAAGAGGATCTTTATCATGTTTAATTGTTGACTGTTTAATTGTTTAATTGTTGTGCTGACGCGGAACTTCAGGCCATAGTTGGCTTTTTTGTGATTAACGAATTAAGCGTGCAAAATTAGCAAAGATTCTCGTTTGCAAGACCGACAAATCCATTTCCAACAGATTTGCCGCCGCCTCATAGACCTTTTCCACTCCGATTTCCGCCATGTCGGTTTCAAGGAATAGATAATCCAAATCAATGAATTTGAATGATTTATAAATCTTTCTTTCGGGATGCAACAGACTCTTGCCTACGGAAAGATAAATCCCCTGCCCGATGAGTTGCTTTATGTCTTGCTCCGTACCGCTGAAGCCATGGACAATCCAAGGTTGTACAGCTTTGTGCTTCTTCCGCAGGGCGATGATTTCGTTATGACTCCTCACATCGTGCAGAATCATGGGTTTTTGCATGGTTTCCGAAAGCTCGATTTGTCGCTCAAAAAGTTCAATCTGTCGTTCAAAACTCGCCTTGTGTATCTTGTCCAAACCTGCCTCTCCGAGAGCAAGGACTTGTGGCAACTTCAGTTTCTCTTCAAGGATTTGCAGTGCTTTTTCTGATTGAAATTCAGCATTATCCAATGCCCAAGGATGGATGCCGTAACTGTAAAAACCCTGCTTGGGGCAAGGTGATTCCAAATTCAAATTGATGATTTGAAGAAGGTTTTCGTTGGATTCTTCCGTGTGCGTATGAATATCAATGAATTTCAATTCCATAAGCGGCACTTATATCTCAAAATCTATATCCAACACCAGCCATAATCATATAACCAAATTCATTGACTAACCAAGGAAACTTTTGAAAAGGATCCGGCATCAGTTTGTCATCGTTTCCAATGATTTGGGTCGCGTTAAAACCTATCTTCTCGAAAAGATAAAATGATTTCCAAATATCAACCTTGAAGCCTACTCCTATGGTGTTTTGTAACCAAAGAAAAGGCCCAAAAGATTCAGTATATTCTTCAATAGGAATGTAATTCCCATCGTTGCCATTATAAGTCCATCCGTAGCCATGGTTTCTTGTGGTTGAATAAGCGGCTTGAAGCTCATAAAACACGAAAGGTTTCAAATGGTTGAGACGAGGAAGGAAATACCAATTGTAGCCCAGTTGCGCTCCGAAATGTTGGGCAAAATTTGAGGCATACATTCTCCTATAATATATGCTCTCTTGGTCGTCAGGCATAGCCAGCCTATTGATATGGAATCGCAACCCGACCTCGATTTCATGGTTTTGATGGAATGTTCTCGAATAACCAATGATCAAACCCTCCCTAAGTGTTGAGGTGTTGAAGCTTATCGTAGCTGCATTTTGTGCGAACGAACAACAAGTCACCAATAAGGAAACGAATAATGCTATTGCTTTTTTTGACATGGTTTAAGGCTTTGTTTTATAGTCAAATTCAGATGCTTTTCTTGAATTGTAAACGGCAAGTGGAAAGATTTATTATTTTTGCGGCTTGTTTGTGAAACCAGTCTATGGGATTGAATAAGTCAACGCTTACGGGGCATCTCGCTTGTTTTGGTGCCTACTGTATCTTTGGGTTCAACATCGTTTGCTGCAAGAACATCTCCAATGCGCATGTGATGACCCCTATGGACCTGCTATGCTTTCGTGCGGCAGGTGCCACCATGTTGTTTTGGATTCTATCCCTGTTCATGCCTAAGGAAAAAGTGCCGCTGAACGATTTGTGGAAGATCTTCATAGCCTCCATGCTGGGATTGTTTCTCACCCAATGGAGTTTCCTGAAGGCCATCACCATGACGACCTCTATCGACACGAGCATCACCAACACTTGCACCCCCATCCTGACCATGATTGTGGCAGCCATCGTCTTGAAGGAGCCCATCACCTTCAAAAAAGTGGGCGGCATTTTGGTGAGTCTCGCCGGCGTTTTGATATTGGTTTTCAACTCGGTGGGACTAGGCGGCGGTGCTTCCGAGACTAAACCCCTGGGCATCGTACTCGTGGTCGTCAACGGCCTGACTTTCGCCCTCTATCTCGGCATTTTCCGCCCGCTCATCTCGAAATACAATGTGGTCACCTTCATGAAGTGGATGTTCCTGTTTACCATGCTGGTGACCGTTCCCTTCAATGTTAAAAACTTGATACACATTCCTTTTGGACAGATAGAGAGCCGTGTGGCGTGGCAAATCGCTTTTGTGGTGTTTTTCGCCACTTTCGTCGCCTATTTTCTCATTCCCATCGGGCAGAAACGCCTGCGACCCACTTTGGTCAGCATGTACAATTATGTGCAGCCCATCATCGCCACCATCATCAGCATCGTCATTGGTTTGGACCACTTCACATGGAAGAAGGGGATAGCGATGATACTTGTTTTCACGGGCGTTTGGATCGTCAACCAGAGTAGGGCGGCGGCACCGCAGAAACAATAATTTGGCAAAATCCTCTCATTTTCTGAAATTTTGCTATCTTTGCAGAAATTAAATCCAACTATGGCTGTATTGACAATGTTCTATGGATCATTATTTCCATGTATTATTTCGACAATCGTCAGCATCATTTTCCTCATATTCATGTCAAATGTCAGGACAAAGAAGCTGTGATGAGAATACCTGATGGAGAAATTATTGAAGGAGAACTTCCTGCTGGAAAGAATAAACTTGTACAGGCATGGTTGGAGATTCATAAGGACGAACTGCTGGCGGATTGGGATTTGGCTTCCAATGGCACCAATGTCTTCCAAATCGAACCTTTAAAATGAACAGTAATGAACCCTCGCGTCAAATCGGTAAAAGCAGAAAGCAACTATGTTTTGCTGTTGGAATTTTCTAATGGCGAAAAGAAACGCTTTGATGTTTCCCCATATATTGGGAAGGGAATTTTTGCTCCTCTTGCCGATGAATCGTTTTTCCGCAGGGTAACAGTTTTCTTGGGCAGCATTCAATGGCCCAATGGTGCTGACCTTTGCCCCGATACTTTGTATTTGGATTCGATAAATGTTTAGTTGACGTGGCATGGAAACAAACCTGCTGCAAACGAACATCGCCTATTTGAAGGGCGTCGGGCCAAAGAAAGCCGAAGTCCTGAAGAAGGAGTTGGGCGTGTCCACCTATCAGGACATGCTTAACCAGTTTCCGTTCCGTTACATCGACCGCAGCCAGATCCAAAAGGTGGCCTACATCAACGATGACTCCGTGTATTATCAGTTGGTCGGCACCATCTCCAATATTAAGATGATTGGGGCACCGAGGGCAACGCGCGCCACGGGACTCTTCAGCGACGAGACGGGCAGCATCGAAGTGGTGTGGTTCCGTGGACTGAAATGGATCAAGAACCGCTTCAAACCAGGCGTGAAATATGTGCTTTTTGGTAAGGCCAGCGAGTTTAACCACAACTACAACTTCGTCCACCCCGAAATTGAGGAATATGACCCCAAGGACCCGCTCATCGGTGAAGGCTTGCAAGGCGTTTACAACACCACCGAGAAGATGAAGGACCATGGCCTCGGCACGCGCACCATCGCCAAGCTGCAAAAACTCATCCTGCAACAGGTCTACGGATACATTCCCGAGACACTCCCGAAGTCCCTCCTTGAGCAAGAGCAACTGATTCCGCGCTGCTATGCCTACTACGAGATCCACCTGCCCTCCAACAACATCGAGATCCAGCAAGCCACGCGCCGACTGAAATACGAGGAGCATTTCTTCTTGCAACTCAAGCTTTTGCGCAACAAGATGCACCGCGAGCAGGCCATCAAAGGTCATGTTTTTGGTGTGGTGGGCGACTATTTCAACGATTTCTACAAAAACCATCTGCCTTTCCCGCTGACCAACGCCCAAAAGCGAGTCATCAAGGAGATACGAAAGGACCTGGGGTCGGGCCATCAGATGAACCGCTTGTTGCAAGGCGATGTGGGCAGCGGCAAGACCATCGTCGCCCTCATGGTGATGCTCTTGGCCTTGGACAACGGCTTCCAAGCCTGCCTGATGGCGCCCACTGAAATTCTTGCCACACAACATTTTGCCACCTTGCAAGAGCAATTGAAGGACATGGACATTAACTTCGCTTTGCTGACGGGTTCCACCAAAATCGCGGAGCGAAGGAAGATTTACGCTGGTCTGGCCGATGGCACCATGCAAATTGTGGTCGGCACCCACGCGCTGATTGAGAGCAAGGTGGTGTTCAAGAATTTGGGCCTCGCCATCATCGATGAGCAGCACCGTTTTGGTGTGGAGCAAAGGTCAAAATTTTACGAGAAAACTGAGATTCCACCCCACACTTTGGTGATGACCGCCACGCCCATCCCGCGCACCCTCGCCATGACACAATATGGTGACCTCGATGTCTCCAAAATCGATGAGTTGCCTCCTGGCCGCAAACCTGTGCAGACCTATCACGTGTACAGCGACGACCGCTACCGCATTATGATGTTCATGAAGCAGCAGATAGCACTCGGTAGGCAGATTTATGTCGTTTATCCATGCATCAAGGAGTCGGAAAACACCGATATGATTGCGCTTCAGGAGGGTTATGAGGCTTTGTTGCACGACTTTCCCGAGCCGCAATACAAACTTTGTGTCTGCCACGGCCGGTTGACTGCCGAGGACAAGGACTTCGAGATGCAACGCTTTATTACTAAAAACGCACAGATCATGGTGGCCACGACGGTCATCGAGGTGGGTGTGAACGTGCCCAATGCCACGGTGATGATTATTGAAAACGCCAATCGTTTTGGTCTGTCGCAGCTGCACCAATTGCGCGGTCGCGTGGGGCGCGGTGCCGACCAATCGTATTGCATCCTCGTCACCGACCATAAATTGACTACTGACGGCAAAACTCGTATGAAGACCATGTGCAGCACCAACGACGGCTTTGAAATCGCCGAGGTCGACCTAGAACTTCGAGGCCCAGGTGAAACGGGCGGCACACGGCAGTCAGGGCAAATCGAGATGCTCATCGGTGACTTGCAGAAAGACGGTCCATTAATTCCACAAGTCCGCGAGGCTGCCATCAAGCTTTTGGCCGACGACCCGAAGCTCATCAAGCCAGAAAACAGGATGCTTCGCGAGCATTACAAGGAATTGTTTGCCCAGACTTTTGATTGGAGTCAGATAGGATAGAACCTCACGCAGAATCCGCAGAAAACGCAGAAGCCTACCGGACGCAAACTTGGCGTCGCATTGCGCTTCATATAGTTCTGCGCATTCTGCGTGCCATAACAGAGGCATCACTTCGCGTTTCATATAATTGACTTCGTCGAATCTGCGATTTCTGCGCATTCTGCGTGCCAAGAAAAAGCCTCGCTTCGCGCTTCATATAGTTCTGCGAGTTCTGCGTGAAACTATTTCTCTTTCCGAAACGAATAGAATTTATTCGTTAAATAGCTGAATGTCACGCAGAGGATGGAGATGATGATGTAGGAGACGGTCGGCCAGATGTGCAACACCTCGACGAAGAGCTTCAGGCCAAAGTAGTTAATGAGGATGTTGACAACCGTCACTAGGAAATACCTGACAATCTGTGTCCTACCTTTCAGTGTGGAGCCTGAGAAACTGATGTGGCGCGCCATCCAGAAACCCGTCAGGAAGGTGATGGGGAACTTGAACACAAAGGCCGCGATATGGGGTGTAAAGGCAATGAAGCCAAGGTCGAAAACCTGACCTTTGAAGATGAAATGATAGAAAACATAGTACAGCACCCATTCCAAAACGAGGTTCAAGCCACCGCAGGCCGCGTAACGGAATAGCTCGAGGCTCATCACTTTGCGTAAAGGCGGATAGAAGAAGTCGATGACCTTGGTCAAGGTACGTTCTATCCAGGATTCTATGTTTTTCAAGGCTGACATTCGGGACGCAAAAATAGCAATTTAGAGCCAAATAACATCAAATCCGCCTCCCATAGATTTCTTCGCTTTTTGATGGCATGTCATACCGACCGAGGGACGAGGGAGTGTATCTATGCCGTCAAAAGCCTCGGAATGATATGGAAAGCTAAACAGCGCATTGGCTTTCCCCACATTATCTGTGAAGCCCAACAAATAACCTCCACCGCCTGAGCCTGAGATCTTTACGCCAAAGTTGAAGTCGTAATCAGCGGTAAACAAATCCAAGGTGTTGTCAGTGACCATCGGGCGCAGGAATTCCAATTGGCCCTTGGTGAGTTGTTTCAAGGAATTGAAAAACAGCTCTTTATTGCCTGTAATCATCGAATCAATGCAGGAAGTCACGCAAGGCACATACTCCGCTTGGAATCGGCTCAAAAATTCGGGATTTTCGCGTTGTGCCTTGAAATGGTTGACTAAAGGCTTGGTGTTGCTTTTTATCTTTGTGTCAATCAAGCAGATATGGATGTCTTTTTTCAGGAATTCATCCGAAAGCAACTCGACTCCATTTGGCGTAATCTTGAACGGCTTACCCAAATAGCATTGCAAGGGGTCGATGCCGGAGCTGCTGCCGTGGAAATGGCTCTCCATTCGACCAAAGAGAGTCTTCAGTTGCAAGTAATCGTCAGTTTTTTGTATAGCGTAGCGGTCATAAACGGCGGCCACCAAGGTCCCCGAACTGCCCAAGCCATAGCCCGAAGACACATTGGAGGCGAGGAAAAGCCCATCATTCAAATCCCTTCTTAAAGCCTGTAAATCCAAGAGGTTCGATAGTTCTTCTTTTTCGGAGAGATATTGGCAAAAGCGTTTCAGACTTTGGTTGGAGGTCAACGAAGCGGCCATGTTACGACTTTGTGGAAACTGCCATTGCGCTGAGAACCGCTTGAGCGGAATCATCAGCGCAGTGGCATCGAAAATCATCGAATACTCGCCGAAAAGGATGACTTTGCTATAGTATCGGTCTCTCATTGCAGCAATTTTTTCGGTCCGTCACCAACTTGGTCGGCAATCCATTTGTTGTCAACACAATAGGCAGCCAAATGGTCATGGATGAAGTGTTCCACTTTTTCGGCTTCGCTATCGGGATAAAGCAGATGCACATTCGGGCCAGCATCCAAAGTGAAACAAAGCGGAATCTTGGTTTCTTCACGGAATCCCCTAATTTCATTAATGATGCTTAAAGTATTGGGTTTCATTAAGATAAATGACGGATTGGAGCACATCATCAGGGCATGGAGTTGCAGTGTCTCACTCTCGGTGGTATTAATAAAGGTGTCCAAATCACCCGACTTCAAAGAAGCAAGCAGGCTTTTAATGTTTTCATTGGCTTGTGTATAACGCGCTGAGGCGTAAGGATTTCCCTCCATCAAGGCATGACCTGCACGGCTGGAGACGGATTTGGTCTCGCCGCTGACAATCAAAATATTGTCGTGATAAGTCTTGAAAACGGGATGGATGTATTCGGACAGCGAAACGGCATATTCGTCGGAACTGCCTTTGTAACAGTCCGTTTTGCCCCAAAGTGCCATTTTGGGAAACACTGAGCGTGCCGCACTGCCCGAAGCCAATCGCGAGAAATAGGAGGCCTTTTGCATATTAATCGGCCTTTCGACGGGCTCAGGGACCGAGTCGACCAAGGCCCTTGAGCCTGTCGAAAGGCCGACCAACAGGGATTCTATCTCTATCAGCCCCATCACAAATGCACTCATCGAAGAGGCCGAGGAAGCGATGCCAGAGGAATGTGGGAAGCTATTGCGGCTCTCTACTTTCAGGTTCAGTTGGTTGATGAACGGGAAAAACGCTTGATTCTCAAGCAGAAATTTCTCGATTTTCGCGCCAAATGCGGGGTTCTCCTTGCCTTCAAAATAGAAACTGAATCCGAATCGGTCGGCTTTTTCAAATGTAACGAAAGTCTCGGAGCGACATTCCGACAAAGTGAAACTAATCGAAGGATTCTGAGGAATTTGCTTCCCCTTTTTGCCCCAATATTTCACCAAAGCGATGTTAGACGGGCTTGCCCAGCCTACCTTACCTTGAAAGCCACTGGGCACCTCGCCTTTGAAGGCTTCGTTCAACCAAATCTTTTCCATGCTTGTTGTATTATGCTGCGAAGATAGGAAAACTCTTTATAACACCATCTCCTTATAGTCAAAAACCACATTCAAGCCTTTTTCTTTGAAATAGGCTTTCACTTGGATGCTATCCCAGTTTGTTGCGGCAAGGATAAAATCACCGCCCCAAGCGCCCAACGATTTCAGCACGCCTTCAAAGCCGGGGAAACGCTTTTGCACGGGTTCCTGCCCGATGCATCGCGCAATGATGCGTTCGTGGCATTGCATGAGCATAGCGAATTCGTCCAAACTTTGGCATTTCGGCACAGCACGGCTGATTTCCGAAACAGCTTCTATATCTTTTTGTAAATCAACGGGATTTGTCTTCTCCAAAAATGCTTTGACTTCTTTTGACGAATTTTGCTTTTGGCCTTGATAGACGAAATACAGATGGTCGGCAAAAGGTGGAGTGAAGTTAATGGGTTCAACCGTTGGTGTCGGCGTTTCGACGGGCTCAACGACCCTAGGTCCCTGAGCCTGTCGAAGGGCCGATTCAGTAGTTGATAGTTGATAATAGATCGGTCCTTCAGCCGTTGCACATGCGATGTCGTAACCCGAGCCGCCGAAGGTCAGCTTCAGCAATTCGTATGGGTCAATATTAGCCCATCGCGCCAAGTTGGAAATCAAGGTGGAACTGCTGCCGAGACCCCAGTTCGGGTCGAAGTCGAGATGGGTTTCAAAATGAAGGCCGTTGTTAAAAGCATCAGGGTTCAACTCGCGTACCGCCTTCAAGATTTGCACCAGTTTTTCTGCCTTGGGTTGGTCGTCGCAATCAATGATTTCTATGTTTTTTTGATTCAAGGTGACCGAAAACCAAGGACCGTCGGGTTTGTAGGCATCCCAATGTAGAGATGTGCCATGGCGTGTCTCTACAGACAATGTCTGCCCCAATTTCAACGGTATTGCCAATGCCAATGCCCCTTTCAGGACGAGGTATTCGCCTGTCAAAAGGAATTTTCCGTTAGAATGGTATATATGGCTCATTTGTGATTTGTTTTTTTTGGCACGCAGAATCCGCTGAATTTTGTGAAACCTACCGGACCCTTGTTTTGAATAGAAACGCAAGCGTTTCTTGAAATCGCTGAAAGCGATGACCACCGTTCTGCGTATTCAGCGCAATCTGCGTGAAACAAGTTGAATCCATATCAGTAGTTGTTTACAATTCTATGTATCCCATCCATTAATTCATCAACATTGAAATTAATCAGCAATCCAACTTTCTTACCTGTAAGCTTCAAATAGGAAGTCAACTGTTTGTAATGTACTGGATTTAACTCTTCAACAGATTTCAGTTCTATTATGAGTTGATTTTCAACCAATATGTCCAGTCTCAATCCTTCGCCAATCTCATCTCCTTTGTATACAACATTAACTGGCACTTCTATTTCTACCTTTAAACCTTTGAGTTCAAGTTCTTTCATAAGTGCTTTTTGATACACTTTTTCCAATAATCCAGGCCCCAAGGTCTTATAAACCTCTAAAGCGCAACCAATTACTTGATAACTCAAAGGATCATTTTTGAAAGTAGCCATATTTGAACTTATTATATCGTTGCTTTGCGCTTCTGCGATTTCAGCGTATTCTGCGTGAGAAAAAACTATTTACTGAGTGTTTCCAAAAACTGTTCAACGCCTGCGTATGACACGGTCTTGTCCTTGAAATACTCGCGAGCCTGCTTCTTTTCATCGTCAGTGGCATTCAGTTGGTTCAAGATGTTGTTGAGGTGCATCTTCATGTGGCCGGCTTGGATGCCTTTGGTGGTCAGCGAGCGCACTGCGGAGAAGTTGTTGGCCAAGCCCATGGTGGCAGCAATCATCATCAGCTCTTTGGCGGTAGGATTGCCCAAAAGTTCAAGGGTTTTCTTGGCAAGCGGGTGCAAACTCGTGAGTCCACCCACGGTGCCCAAGGCCATTGGCACCTCCAACTCAAAATGGAAGATGCCGTTTTCAAGGGTTACGCTCGACAGGCTCTCATATCGTCCGTTGCGCGAGGCAAAGGTATGCCCCGCTGCTTCCACGGCGCGGAAGTCGTTGCCCGTGGCGATGACCACAGCATCGATGCCGTTGTAGATGCCTTTGTTGTGCGTGGTGGCACGGTCGGTGTCGATGTGGGCGATGTCAACGGCCTTCTTGAATTTCTTGGCGTATTCGGCACCCGAGAGATGTTCGTCGATGCCGTCAAGTTGCTCGACAGGACACTCTACCCAGACTTTCACGCGGCAGTCAGGCGTGTTGTTCGACAGGATGGTCATGATGATCTCCACCTTTCGGAGCTCCTCGGGCAGATCCTGCTGTTCGGCAAAGAAGTCCTGCAGGCTGTGGCCAAACTGCTCCAAGGCGGAGTTGATGAAATTGGCTCCCATGGCATCGCCTGTGCCAAACTCCACACGAATCTGGTAGTAGTCAGGGATTTGCGCAGTGTAGTCGATGAGTCGCATCCCAAGGATGCCGCCACCACGTTTGCGCATCTTCTCGGTCATGGCATCGGTGTCGTGCAACAACCGTTGCTCGATCTTTGGAAACAGTCCAAAAAGCTTCGCTTTGTCACCGCTCCAGCCGAAATGTACCTGTCCGACCTTGCGCACGTCAATGACCTCGGCATGGAAACCACCGCGTTCGCCCCAGAACTTGGCCGCAGCCGAAGCCGCCGCCACCACGGAGCTCTCCTCGATGACCATGGGCACGATGTAGTCCTTGCCGTTGATGGTCACATTGGGGGAGATGCCGTAAGGGATGAAGAAATTGGTGATGGTGTTTTCGCTGAACTCATCAAAGAGTTGCTGCTGCTTTTTGTCGGGATGCCAATAGCTTTTCAATAGGTTGACCACTTCGCCGGGGTTCTCAAAATAGTTGGCAATAAGCTTTAGCTTCTCCTCCTTGAGAAGTTTTGAAAACCCTTTCTTTATGCGTTCGCGAGTGGCCATAGCCTAGTTTACCATTCCTCTTCTTCGATGACTTTTTCAGGTATGAGTTTCTCCTCAAATTGCTTGCCCCAGTCTTCACCAAATGCTACGATCTGGTTCAGATAGCTGTCCCAAACAGGCTGATACAAAGGATCTTCCTTGTTCATCCATTCTTCGCAGGGGTGGTTGCTTTGGGTCTTCTGCATGAAGTCGGTGAGGGTATAACGCACACGGCCTTCACGCACTTCGATGGTGAAATAATAGGTGATCCAAGGCCATTTCGACTTCACGGGGTCGCCGTTGTCGAGCTGGAACTGATGTTTGCCTTTCAGCGTACGGCCGTCGTTCTGTTGAAGGATGGTCGAAGGGCTCTTGTAATAAGTGTTCATAAACTGGCTGTAGATGCGGTTGAACACCTCATCTTGAGTGCCAACGGTGTTGATGACCTTACGGAAGCAAATCTTCTCTGTTCTAGCGTCGATGGGAAGGTTGGATTGGGCAAAGGTAACGGTCGCAAACAAGATGGCGACGAATAGCAATGCTACTTTTTTCATTTTTAATTTTAATTTGGTTACAAAAATAGTAATAATTCATGTTGCTTCGGCGCAACGGGGACGAAAATAGCAAATATCAGGCCAAAAATTATAAAGGAATGATCTCAGAGCTTTCGTCACATTCGATTTGCTTCTGTGGATTTCCCTTGTAATATAGCGTAGAAACGTCTTTCAATGTGCCTTCCATGGTGTCACTCACCCAAACTGTGGCTTCCGAGGCGCCCGACAAATCAACATGCATCTCCCTGACTTGTGTTTGAGCCATGTTCAATAGGCTTTTTCCTTGCAACCTAATCATTCCATAGGGTGCTTCTCCACCAAAAGTGATGAAACGGGAAGCTCCGTCCAGGTTGGCGACGAGGTGGAAACTCATGTCAAAGAGGCCTTTACACGAGGAAGCGTTGCTTGCTTTGACTTCGCAGTTGTACCCCGACAGATTAAAACCAAGAAAATGTGAGGCGTTTTCAATGGAAATCTCACAAACGTGACCAGAATAATCCAACCCCGAGCACACCGAGGCGTCATCCAATTCCACATACAAAGTGTCACTGGTGGCAGAGAAATGTCCAGCGAAATTCAGTTGAGCGGCTTCATCAGCCTCGATCTTTTCAACCTTGTTTGTGTGTACAGTGGCTTTAAAGACGGAGTTGATGACCGGGTGGACATTTCCCGTGAAGCCGATTTCGAGTTTGGAGCCTTCCATTCTGACGTTGAGTCCGGGCTCCAAATAGGCAGAATACTCCAGCTCCACGTAGGTGTTGCTGTCGGCGATGACGCTCACCTCCCAGGCATCGGAGACCTCAATTTGACGGATGTCAGCGTTTTCGAGGACGTTCTTTTGTATCAAGGTCATGTCGACCTCCTTTTTGCAGGAAGAGGCAAAGCAAAGTGCCACGCAAAGGATGAGTATGGTTTTGATTGTTTTCATGTTGTAGTAACGTAATAAGGGGCTGTTTATTATTGATGATGATAGGGTTCGCCCTTCAAAATCGTGAAAGCGCGGTAAAGCTGCTCAACGAAGATCAAACGCACCATCTGGTGGCTGAAGGTCATGGGTGAGAGCGACATCTTGGCATTGGCACGGTCGTAGACTTCTTGTGCGAAGCCATAGGGTCCACCGATGATGAACACCAAGCGCTTGGCGCCCGAAGCCATCTGTTTTTCAAGGCTTTCTGAAAACTCTACCGAGGTATATTGCTTGCCGTTCTCGTCCAACAATACGACTTGGTCGCCAGGTTGCAGTTGCTGCAGCAGCAGGAAACTTTCTGCTTTCTTTTGTTGGTCCTCGCTGAGCGTCTTGCGGTTGCGCGGGTCAGGAATCTCTTTCATCTCGAACGAGGCATAATGCCCGATACGGCCTACATATTTCTTGATGCCGGTGATGAGGTAGTCTTCATCCGTTTTTCCTATGACTAGAAGTAAAATCTTCATGCTAGGATTTGCTTTGCTTTCTCACGGTCTTGTTCCAACTGTGCTTTCAACTCATCCAGTCCGTCAAACTTCTCCTCATCACGGATGCGGTCGATGAAGCGCACATGGATCTGTTTGCCGTAGAGGTCGCCGTCGAAGTCGAATAGGTTGACCTCGATGATGGGGTTGTCCTCACTTCGGTCGCCGATGGTGGGTCGGTGCCCGATGTTGGCCATGGCCTTGTAAGTCTTGCCTTCGTAGTCAACGAGGCAGGCATACACGCCTCGGTTGCTGATGAGCATGTACTCTCTCGGCAATTCAAGGTTGGCCGTAGGGAAACCCAGAGTGCGTCCGATCTTGTTGCCCACCACGACCTCCGCAGTGACGGAATAGGTGTAGCCCAACAGTTGGTTGGCTCGTTTCACGTTACCTGTGGCCAAAGCGTTACGGATCTTCGTGGAGCTGATGGCGATGTTCTCAACATCCTGTGCGGCAATGCGTTCTACCTTGAAGCCGTATTTCAGCTTCATGTCGTTAAGCAGGCCGAAGTCACCCATGCGGTTCTTGCCGAAGTGATGGTCGTAGCCCACAACGATATAATCAGGATGGATGTTATCGATGATGTATTCCTTGATGAACACCTCTGATGGCGTGCGCGAAAACTCCTTGGTGAAGTTGATGATGACCACGTTGTCGATGCCATACTCCTCAAACTTCTGGAGCTTCTCCTCGGGTGTGCAGAGAAAACGCAAGTTGGAGCTGTCGATGTTAAGCACCTGACGTGGATGCGGACTAAAAGTAACCACAACGGTCTCTCCACCAATGCCTTTTGCCAAGGTCTTCATCTTGTTGAAGATGGCCTGATGGCCGAGATGGACACCGTCGAAAGTGCCGATGGTGACCACGGCGTGGGGAATGTTGCGGGTTTCTATGATGTTATGAAATACTTTCATTTATTAAAGAACTCACGAATAAGATATTGTGCTATTTGCACGGCGTTGGTGGCGGCGCCTTTGCGGAGGTTGTCGGACACACACCAGAAATTGAGGCCGTTCTCCACCGAGAAGTCGCGGCGGATGCGACCCACAAAGACCTCGTTCTTGCCTTCGGCATAGAGGGGCATCGGATAAATATTGTTGGCCGGGTCGTCTTGCACCACCACGCCAGGCATGGCTGCCATCAGCTTGCGGATATTGTCGATTTCAAAAGGCTTTTCTGTCTCCACGTTCACGGACTCACTGTGGCCGCCCCACACGGGCACACGAACCGTGGTGGGCGAGACGGCGATGTGCTCGTCGCGGAGGATCTTGCGTGTTTCGTTGACCATCTTCATCTCCTCTTTGGTATAACCGTTGTCGAGGAAGGTATCGATGTGGGGCAGTATGTTGAGGTCAATCGGGTGGGGATAGCAATTCGTGCCGCTTGCACCAGCGCGCTCGGCCTTCAGTTGGTTGACACCTTTTTGGCCGCTGCCCGAGACGCTTTGGTAGGTGCTGACGACAATGCGTTTGATGCCATAGGCTTTGTGGATGGGAGCTAAAGCCATCACCATCTGGATGGTGGAGCAGTTGGGGTTGGCGATGATATGCGTGTCCTCGGTGATGGTGTCGGCGTTGATTTCGGGGACGACCAATGGCACACCTTTTTCCATGCGCCAGGCCGAGCTGTTGTCGACGACGAAGGTGCCCTGTTCGGCAAAACGCGGCGCATATTGTTTCGATGCCGATGCTCCTGCCGAGAATATGGCGATGTCGGGCCTTGCTGCGATGGCCTCGTCAACGCTGACGACTTTATAGGTCTTGCCTTGGAAGACAATCTCTTTGCCCACTGAGCGTTCTGAGGCGGCCACAATCAGTTCTTCTATCCGAACCTTCTGTTCGTCAAGCACTTGAAGCATCTTCGAGCCCACCAGACCGGTGGCTCCCACCACTGCGATTTTCATTTTTTCTTCCTCCAGAATTTTGCTGCAAAAATAGAGGGGACTTCTATTTTTAGCATTTTTGCGCCATTCCTCTGAACTTCGTGAAGTCCGTTAGCCAAAATTCAAAGTGAACAACGCGGCAAATATATGAATTTTCTTCTATTTTCTAACTTTTCATCATTATTTCATGGTGTGT
>JAZLKZ010000073.1:0-4241 GCA_045597845.1 Bacteroidales bacterium
TTTTTTCGCAAGACCCTACAATCAGGCATACCATGGGCAGAAGAAGCCCGAACAATACTTTTTTCATGGTTTAATAATAGTTTTAATGAATGATTTTGTTTGTTGTTTTACTCTAACGATATAGCAGCCAGAGGGAAGTCCATCCAATGGCACCCTCTTTTTATGCCCCTGCACGACGGCGCACATACTCGTGCGGGGCTTCGTCAAATGAAATACATACGTTTGTTTAGAAGATTTTTATGTTTTAGCAAAAATGCACTCACAACAAGTTACCATGGCATCTTGTTGTGCGGTTGTCGCAAGATGCGTTCGGTCTCTTTGATATTTTCTTCGGTTAAAGGGTGTTCGTTGTTCCAGTAGCGCTGCTTGTATTCTTCCACGCCCTCAAAGGTGTGTTCTACCAAAATGCACTCTTCCTTGCCGCCAATCTTCAAATAAGAGGTCTTACAGCCTGCTTTGGTGGCTTCAGGCTTGAACTTTAACAGTTGTTCATATTCCCGCTGTACAAAGTCTTGTTGGTATTTGCCGTTGTATTTATAGTAACGGCAATGAACTTTTTCGTAGAACAGCACATCGGACAGTATGGAATTGTGCTTAAGATATACTTGGGGCAGATACGAACTCATGGGATATGTCACCACTGATTCCACTATGGCAAGGTCGCTTTTGTTGATCACCATTATTGCGGTTTCATAAACGCTCATCCCTCTTGGCCGAAATGTTATAGTGACACGGTAGTAATCTTTTCCGTCCTGAGTGAATGTTTCCATACTGAATTTCGATTTCTTCGAAAACAGGTGGTTGCTCTTTTTGTTTATGTAGTTAACAATGTCGTCACTAATGGTATTCCAACCGTCAGAGGGTCCGTTGAGGCTTTCGATGTCCAATTTAGACAATGCTTCTGAACCTATTAAGCTGCGTAGATAGACCGTGTCGTAAAACAGCACGGTGTCAAGGCTTTGACAGATGCGATACTTTGCTTCTTTCCAATTGTCTCGGTTGGCTATTATTGTGAGCATATTTCCGTATGCCGGCATATAAACCCGCATTAGTCCATCGCTTTTGACAAATAGGCTATCGTTCAACATTTGCCGGTTTCGATATTGCCATATTCCCACAGCCTCATCAGTACGGTAGTTTTGCGGAATACGTTCAAAGACCGCCTCCATCAACCTTCTTGCCGAGACATATTCAACAACATCAACCTCGACCAGCTGTATTGAATTTGGGGAAAGAACAACTTTGCCATTCTTCTTGAACAGCGTTCGCACTTTGATAGTATCCGACTTGTACCCAAGCGAAGTGAATATTACTTTCGACTCTTCCATTCCTTGCGGAATATGCAACGTAAACGACCCCGATTCGTTGCATGAGGTACCAATATAGCTGTTCAACAAGTGCACCGCGGCATAGGGCACGCCTTTCTTTGTGTCGCCATCACACACGCTACCAGTGATTGTTTCCTGGCAGCGTGCCGATGACATTACCATCACCATTATGATGACAATGTTAAATTTACATCTCATATCTGAAATCAATTATTCCCAAACGTCACCTGACCAATCACCAGCAGTACTAAGGCCACTTTCCCACCATTCTGACAAAAAATTCGGACTAATATTAATCAAAGGACTTGTTGTCGGCACTGGAATATTGTGAAGATTCGCACCCCACACAAAACCAGCTGCGTCAACGACAGGAGTAACTGCCACTTTTACCACCACTTCTACAGCATTGCACAATCCATTCCATAGTTTTTTAAAGAAACCAGGGTCATCATCGTGTCTCTTTGAACCATTTTCAACATAGTTCCACGCATTTTCGGGATGATTGGCAACCTCATACCAATATAAATAGCTATAACGAGCAATTGCATACATACCAAGAGCAACATCATATTCAGAGACTTCATCAAATGGAATTCCATCCGCATTGCGTTGGTTGACAATTTGATCTTCTTGTTCGATCAAATACTCAGCATATTCTTGTGGAACTGGCAACGTATTTGATTCTATTATTGCATTGGAATAATCGACCAACACGTCAAGTGCTCCAGCAACAAGTTCACTGTAATTAATCTCTTTAAATGAGGCTTCATTTATGATAGCGTCAATAATAAAATCAGTCGTTTCAGAATAACCCTTATCAACATCTTCAAACGTGATCTCACTAGCGATATTATAATGTTTTTGTAAAAAATCTTGCGTGAGATTGAATACATCCTCATTCGTTGGACTATGATTGTTGTTGATTATGTAATCCAAAATTTCATTATGGATACGGCCACAATAATCATAAGGATTATTCTCATTGACTATGGTTGATGAGTTTTTTGAAAAATCATCTAACGATGATAAGCGATCTGAGGTCTCTTCTTTCTCGCAAGCCACGAAAAGCATTGCACCAACCGCAAACATAGCCGCTACGAGGGCTATAATACATCTTGTTTTTTTCATTGTAAATCAATTTATGTGTTAAATTTTTTTTCTTGTTGCTGCGGTGCTGCGTGGACTCTTGCAACGTTACCTTATTCCACACAATAAAGTCGGCCGAAACACGTTATATTTTGTGTAAAGCAACCGCTTTATGCCTTGGGTGCGGGATGGCAGGGAAGGGTGAAAAGGAGCTTGCTATTCGGTTCCACTCTCCCTGCAATGGCACCCTCTTTTTATTGCACGACGAGTTTGCGGGTAGAGATGCCTTTGTTGGTGGCAATGGTGATGCAATAGACACCTTGCGGCAATGCAGCGAGGTCGAGGGTGGTTTGCTGCGCGGATATATTCTCCAGACGCATCACCTCGGGTCCCGACACAGCATGGATGCTGATGGAGTAGCAGCCTTCAGCGCCTTCAACCGAAACGGTCATCTTCTCTTGCGCCGGATTGGGGAAGAGGCTCCAGTTGAGCGTGTGCAAGGGAGTTCCGATGCCCTCAAGCCTCGTAGGGAAGCAGTTTGGGTAGGCCTCGTTGTGGTAGCGCACCTCGCCGTCTTGGATAAAGCAGACCAACGTACCCGTTGGGTCGTCCTCGCAGATGGTGGAGGGCATAATGTTGTATAACAGACCCATGTCGCTGCCGATGCCTTCGATGAGCGTCTCGGGGGTGAAATCAAAGCAGTGGAGGACTTTACGCATTACGCCTTCCACATTGCCAATGCCTGCAGAGACCCCACAAGGATAGCCATCGACATTCCATATCGTGTCAAAGCCCTCTATTGAGAAATCATAGAGCATCACCTCTCTGTCGGGCAACACGATGGGTTTTCTTTGGTGGAGCGATTCCCCGCGGTAGAACACCCTGCGCTGGTCATCCTCGCGGATGCCACCGATGCAACGGGCGTTGTTGCGGTCGAAATCGGCTTCGCTGAACAGCCACAGCTTCTTGTAGCTTTGCCCGCCCATCAAGGTGTCTTCACCATTGACGGCAAAACGCTCATAGGTGGTGTCAACCACAAAGGCACTCGGCGTAAAGGTATATTCGATAAAGGCTTCGCTCCAGACCGCATTGTCGGTCGGGAAAGGAATGGGCTGGTATTCTTGTGCATTGACAAGACCCATGATTGCGACAAACGCAAGAAAAAGTGTTTTTTTCATAAGGCAAAAATATTAGTTTTCAAACACAAATCGATTCAAATTCAGCACCAAAAGCCGCAAAAAAGGTTCAAATATAGCGTTTTTAGCCTCAGCGGGCCGCATAGGGGGGGTGGATTTGATTGATTATCATTATTTTATACATAAGAATCAGATAATTTCCTTATTTTTTGGTCATTATAAAAGTAAGAACTTTTTTCCATATTTCCAAATGACCTTTACAATTCTAAGACCAAACTTAAAAAAAAATTGAGCCTTCTTGATTTATGCCGAATCCATCATTCTCAAAAAGGGGCTGGCAGGACAACCAGCCCTACACTGAATCAACAATGAAAAGTTTTGTCCAATGGCAACAAAACGAGTCATGGAAGGTCAAAAAACGCAGCATTTGAGCCCTGAAAAGCCATAGGAAAGCCTATTGCTTGCTTTTTTCTGGTGCCTCTATCCTATGCCATGTAGTGTTGTCTTGTCTATCGTGGAATGATATCAGCCCTTCATTTTTGACAAAGCTAATTGAATCGTACAGAATTTCCGGGAAACAAAAAGTCACTGTATCATCCCAGGGGGATTCTTCCAATGACATTCTATCAGACGCCACTTTTAAGGGGTAACTATGTTCCACATAATAGTCACTGTGAGTATTGAGGTCACA
>JAZLKZ010000074.1:0-12382 GCA_045597845.1 Bacteroidales bacterium
ACTAACAATCAACTTTCCGCAAGCCGAGCGCAGAGCCAAGTTCGCTTGAGTTAGGCCGAGGCAAAGGAAAGTCCTCAACACTTCCATCACTTTACCGCGTAAACCATCGCTAACATTCATTAAATCAGATGACAATCGAAATCACACGCACCTTCGACCTGCTCGACCACCTGGTGAACAACTTTCCCAAGGAAGACATCTTGGCTGGAAAAGTAGATAAAGAATGGGTAAAATACAGTTCTCAGGACTATTACAAATACGCCCACTACCTTGCCTACGGTTTTGTAGATATGGAATGGCAACCTGGTGACAAAATCATCACTTTGTCCAACAACTGTCCCGAGTGGAACTTTGTAGATATGGCCCTTGCCATGGCAGGCATCATTCATGTTCCCGTATATCCCACATTGTCCACAGAGAACTACCTACACATCTTCACCCACAGCGAAGCAAAGGCAATCTTTGTCAGCAGCAATTTGCTGCTGCGCCGCATCACCCCCGCTCTCCAGAAGATGGAAAATCCTCCCCAAATTTTCACGCTAGCACCCATTGAAGGACAGCGTTCCGTGCTCGAAATCCTTCGTTCAGGAATTGCCACGAGAGAGCACAATCTTCCAATTATTGAAGAGCGCAAGAACAACATCAAACCCGACGACTGGGTGACACTCATCTACACCTCTGGCACCACTGGCGATCCCAAAGGCGTGATGCTTTCGCACCGCAACCTCTGCAGCAACTTTCTCGCCCACGCAAAGGTCGATATCATGGACTCATCCTGTCGCGTACTCAGTTTCCTGCCGCTCAACCACATGTACGAGCGTAGCATGAACTATCATTTCCAATATCTCGGAATCAGCATTTACTATGCCGAAAGCATGGGCACCATAGCCCAAAACCTCGCCGAGATACACGCCCACGGATTCTGCGCCGTACCGCGTGTGCTGGAGATGTTCTACGACAAGCTCTACGCCGCTGGCAAGGACCTCAAAGGAATCAAGAAGAAAATCTATTTCAGAGCTTTCAAGCATGGCGCGCGCTACGACTACACGCTCATCAAACGTGTCTCCGTCTGGTATCAAATCATGCATCTCTTCTACGACCGCGTCGTCTATCGCCAATGGCGAGAACGCTTTGGAGGCAACCGTCTCACCGTCATCAGCGGCAGCTCCGGAATCCAAGAGCGCATGATACGTCTTTTCTCGGCGGCAGGCATCAACATCTACGAAGGCTACGGACTTTCGGAAACCTCTCCTGTTATAGCGGTCAACAACCCACACGACCACATGGTCAAACTCGGCACAGTAGGCCCTATATTGAGCGGTGTAGAAGTGAAGTTGGCTGAAGATGGAGAAATCCTCACCAAAGGTCCGCACGTAATGCTCGGCTACTACAAAGACCCCGGATACACCGCCCAAGTCATTGATGCTGACGGCTGGCTGCACACGGGCGACATCGGCGTTTTCGTAGGTGGGAAATACCTCAAGATTACCGACCGAAAGAAAGACATCTTCAAGCTCTCCGCCGGGAAATATGTCGCTCCGCAAATCATCGAGAACAAATTGCGCGAGTCGGAATACATCGACCAAGTGATGGTGGTTGGCGAAAACGAGAAATATGCCGCCGCCATTATCTCTCCCAACTTCAACACGCTGCACTACTGGGCTTTGAAGTATCACTTGCATTATCGCGACAATGTGCAATTGCTCGCACTTCCTCAAACCGTTGAAAAGTTCAAGAAAGTCATTGAAGAACTAAACAAAAACTTTGCCGCTCACGAACAAATCAAGGCTTTTAGAGTTGTGCCCGAAGAATGGACGACAGCCAACGGACTGCTCTCCCCCACTCTGAAAATCAAGCGCGGATCTTTGACGACGAAATACAAAGAGTTGATATCAGAGATCTACGGAAAAGAAGAGCTTCACGGTGGCTTTCTCAGCGCTTTCCGACAAGTTGAACTACCCTCCATGCCCTGGAGAAAAGGCAAATAGTGATACAGTATGACTTTTCCAAACAAACGGAGATAATTCAAGAAGTCTAATTGAGCAATGTCAATTAGACTTCTTTTCATTGAAACAGTTCGCACATTATTCCCTATCCCTTTATCGTTCTCTATCGCAGCAGCCTATTCATGATTACAATAGGATGGACGGCTTTGAAACCCGTTCCATCTAGAATCTGCTGTCTGCAGGAAGTACCCGGCGCGGCGATAAAAGTTGGAGTTTCGTCTGAGTGGTTTCCCATGGCTTGCCGCACTGCTGGGAAAAGAATCATTTCTCCTATCGCCATGGAAGTCTTATAATGTTCTTTTTCGTATCCGAACGAGCCAGCCATGCCACAACAACTGCTGGGTATAACATTGACTTTTGTTCCTTTAGGCAGGCGAAGCATCGCAGCCGTCTTCTCAATACCCACCAAAGCCTTTTGGTGACAGTGTCCGTGGAGCCATATTTCACATACATCATTCCTGAACATTTCGGAAGTAATATTTCCTTTTGCGACTTCGCGCATAAAAAACTCATCATAAAGCAGACAGTTCTTCGCCAATCGCTGCGCCACTGGCCGCATTTCCACAGGAACGAGATCTGGATATTCATCCCTAAACGACAAGATACAAGAAGGTTCCAAGCCTATTAGCGGTGTCTCATCGGTAACAAAATCCTTGGCGATATTGACGTTACGCACAGCCTGTTTTTTCGCCAGTTTCAGGCATCCCTTTGAGATTGCAGCTCGACCACTCTCTCCCAACTTGGGAATGAGAACCTGGTATCCCAGCTTTTCAAGCATATTTGCCAATGTCTCCGTCAACTCTGGTTCCTGATGGCGCGTGAACTCGTCCAAGAAAAAATAGACCTTCTTATCCGACGGACGGTCACTTGTCTTGATTTTCTTATTGCTGATAGTCGGTATGGCACGCTCGGGCGCGAAATACACCAATTTCTTGATAAGCGATGCCGAGGGCTTCCATGTGGCGGCAAAGTTATAGAACGCCGGCACTATCGCGCCCAAACGCTCCACCTCCGCCATCCTCGCCACCATCCACGAACGGAACGGCGTACCATCTTGGTCATATATCTGCTGCAGGATTTCAGCACGTATGCGCGTCATATCAACATTGGAAGGACACTCGCCCTTGCAGCCCTTGCAGGCAAGACAGGAATGCAGCACCTCCTCCAGTTCAGGACAATCCAAAACCTTGCCATCAATTCCGTTGGTAAGTATTTCACGCAAGATATTTGCCCTCGCTCGGGTAGTCATCAGTTCGTCACGTTCCGAAACCTTAAAGGCCGGGCAAAGTGTGCCTCCCATGAGATTGCTTTTGCGGCAATCGCCCGCGCCGTTACATTGCTCTATCGAGCACATGAGAGCATGCGTCTGCGACTTCACACCGCAGGCGCCTTCCACCTTGCATTCGTCAAACGCCGCCTTCCAATTGAAATAAGTTTGTTCCATCATCTGCCCGACCGCATACGCCTGCCCAACCTGAAAACGGAGCCATTCGTCCATCTTGGGCGTATCGGTTATCTTGCCAACGTTGAAAACGCCTTCGGGGTCCCAGCAACGTTTCACATCACGCATCAACTGGTAGCACTCATCGCCATACAGCAGCGGAATGAATTCACCCCTAAGACGACCGTCGCCATGCTCGCCACTCAAACTGCCTTTATGCTTGCGCACCAACTTGGCGGTTTCTTCCGCCACCTCGCGGAACTTGCGCCTGCCCTCTTCCGATTTGATGTTGATGATGGGTCTCAGGTGCAACTCACCCGTACTGATATGTCCGTAATACACGCAATCGAGTCCGATGCGCGCCATCATAGCCCTGAAATCCGCCATATAGGCAGGCAAACGTTCGGGCGCAACGGCAGTATCTTCTATCACGCCAATGGGCTTTGCATCGCCCTTCATGCCGCTCAGCACACCCAAACCGGCTTTTCTGAGCGCCCAAACTCGCGACACATCAGCGCCATAGACGCGCGTACAACTATAAGCAAGACCGACAGACTTCAATTCCTGCTCCAAAGCATCTGCGCGTGCATTCATCTCGGGTCCGTTGAGCTCCGACACAAGCAATGCGGCGGGATTGCCCTCCACAAAGAAACGATTTTTTTGCGCAGCCGAATTGCCTTTGCAGAGTTCCAGAATCTTGCCGTCCATCAATTCCACCGCCACGGGCTGATGACGCAAAGCGACCAGATTGGCTTCGAAACTCGACTCCAAGGAGCTGCAATGGGCGCACAGCACCATGTTTTCCGCAGGTGGCAAGAAGTCCAAAGAGACTTTTATTTCCGTAAGGAAACACAGCGTTCCTTCGCTGCCACAAATCAACTTGCAGAGATCAATTTTGTCATTTTCAATCGCCTCGTCGATGGCATAGCCGCAGCTTCTACGACGCAACAACTTGTCGGGGTAGTTCTCGTCTATCAATTTTTTGACATGGGCATCTTGCTGCCAAGACTTCAATTGGGTGACAATCTCGGAAAGGAGACCTTCGGAAGCATTCAGTTTGTCTGTATCGAAGTACGTTCCATCCGACAGATATCCTTTCAGTTGCAGCACATGATGTCGCGTGCTTCCATAGATAAGAGAGTGCGTGCCGCAAGAGTTGTTGCCCACCATGCCACCGATACAACACCTATTGCTGGTGGAAGTTTCGGGACTGAAAAAGAGTCCGTAAGATTTGAGCGCCAGATTCAGTTCGTCGCGCACTACACCCGGTTCCACCCTCGCCCACCGTTCTTCGGCGTTGATTTCCAGAATGCGACTAAGATGTTTGCTGACATCCACCACAATGCCATTGCCCACCACCTGACCGGCGATGGAAGTTCCGCCCGCACGCGGGATAAGGCAGGTTTGATGTTTCTTTGCGAGACGAATCAATTCCGCCACGTCCTCACCACATTGGGGGTAAGCCACACCCATCGGCATTTCCCGATAGGCGCTCGCGTCGGTAGCATAAGCAATGCGATGCAGATTGTCAGTATATATAGTAACCATGTCTAAAAATCCAACAAAAATGTTATCCGAAGAAAGGGGAATACCCCTTAAAACCATCTGCAAAGATAAGCAAAAGTTTCGAGAAAGCGCATCTGCAAACATCACTTCATTCAATTCTCACAGAACAAATGGGACTTACACAAACAGTGATGGCATAGATAATAGCGTGAAACAATAAAAAAGAGAACTGAATGCTCAGTTCTCTTGTTGTCCAACCAGGATTCGAACCTAGACTGACAGAACCAAAATCTGGAGTGCTGCCATTACACCATTGGACAATCTTTCAAGCTTTTTGCTCAAAAACGGGTGCAAAAGTACAAAGATTTTTTCAAACACGCAAATTTTTTTTGCAAACAGCCTCACAATATCACCACATAATAATCACTCTTCGCCCTTCACCTTTGACAAATAATAGTTTCTGAGGTCAGTCCAATTGTAGTACGGATATTGGTCGGTGGTTATGGGCAAGGCAATCTCCTTTTCGTTAAGGAGCGCCTTGACGAGAATGGGCTTCGCCGCCTCGCCGTTTCGGGCTTTCTTGGCTCGGTAGAATACCAGTTGGATATTGCTCGCCATGGGAAATATCCTAAAGTTCGCCCAGCAGCGGTCAAGGTTGTCCAAATCGACGACAGCAGTGTCGCAATTTCCCAATTCCAGCAGACAAGCCAAAGGCATGATATCTACCTCGTGGCCGAAACGCAAAGTGGCGCCGTTGAAGTCGGACTTGCCCAACAAGGTGTCGGCAGTGGCGATAATATTCTCCAAAAGAGCGACTTGTGTATAGTGCATCTTGCCTTGAGAGGCAGGTGCGTTGGCGTATTGCACATAGTAGCCGATATTGCGCACTTTCCAGAGGTCGTAGCACTCTTCATCGGTAAAAAGAGCGTAGAGGTCGAGTCCATCGTCGTGGCTCTGCATGTTGGCGGCAATATCAAAGAGTCGCTGCATGAAAGTTACGGCATCAACATTGTGATTCACCCATTGTGCGTCATTGAAAAGTACTTCGCAGAAGCGCTCGGGATGGATGAAGCGTTGCTGGTAGCTTTCTTTTATGCGATCCATCTCTTTGTAGAGTTTCTTCTGTTCATCAGTTTTGTAGGCGTCGCCATCAAGATAATATTGATAACTAGAACTCACATCATTATGAAAACTGATGCTGCCGTTAAACGCTGCGAATTCTTCCATTTCCGCCTCCATACTGAGGATACAGCGGATGACGATGCTAGACCTGGCGTCGATTTGGGCATTGCCACGGAACACCTCCGGGAAATGCTCGGTCATTCGGCGGCCGATGCCATGGTGCTGACGCTCGCCGACGGTGGTGAGTTCGCCAATATGATCTTTGGCGACGGCATAAAAATCACGCAGTTGCGAAAGCAATTCTTTCCCTTTGGGCGTCAGCCGATTGTAGCGGTCGGCCTTTTCGAGCACTTTCAGCACATCGGCATATTGCCAATCACTTGTAAGCCAGCGCGAACCATGTCTTCCGTAGTGACTGATATAGAAAGGTTCGTAGCCCTTGGGAGTTGGCGTCAGCGGTTCCGATGGTGCGATGTATGCGACGTAGTTGCTGGCAGAGAGAAGTCTGTTGGACTGTATTTCCTCCTTGGGAGTCTGCGCAAAAGTGCAAACGGACAGGAATAGAGAGAGTGACAGGAAGAACGATTTCATGACTTTTACAATTGCCATAATTTATTATATAGAAAGATTTATTGTTGTTTTTTCTTGGAAGAGGATTTTTTCTTTGAAGATTTGAAGGACTTGGTTTCCATGGAGTTTTTCGCTGGTTTAGATTCCTTCGTTGAGCGAGACTTCCGAGCGGGTTTCTGCTCGCGGGCAAGATGTTCGATGTCAATATCTACGTCTTCCACCAAGAGGAAATCTATCTGTTTTTTCATCATATCTACGCCTTTGACCTGGATACGGACTGGATCGCCGAGTTTGTAACATTTTCCATAGCGGCGACCGATGACTTGATAATTGTCCTCGTCAAGCATATAATAATCATCACGCAGCGATCCGATGGGTATCATACCTTCGCACTTGTTTCCCTCAATCTCGGCATACATGCCCCATTTGCTCACGCCAGAAATGTGGGCGGGGAAAGTCTGCCCAATCTTGTCGCTCAAGAACTCCGCCTGCTTGTATTTCACGCTGGTACGCTCGGCGTCGGCGGCCTTCTTTTCCATAATGGAGCAGTGCTTGCAGTACTCCTCATACTCTTCGGCGCTGGCGCTGTTTCCCCCTGCCAAGTAATGCTCAAGCAAACGATGCACCATCAAGTCGGGATAGCGGCGGATGGGCGACGTAAAATGAGTGTAATAAGGGAACGCCAAACCGTAATGGCCGATGTTCTCTGTGCTGTAATAGGCTTTGCTCATAGTGCGTATGGCGATGCTGTCGATCATGTATTCCTCTCCCCTACCCTCAATCTGTGCGAAGAGGTTGTTGTAGGAGTCGGCGAGCGCTTTGCGCGAGCCGACACGCATCTTGAAACCCAGTTTCTGCACAAACTCCACGAAGGTGTTGAGCTTTTCGGGATTCGGCTCGTCGTGTACACGATAGACAAATGTGCGTGTAGGAGCCTTAGGGTTGGATTTGGACTTGCGGCTGCCGATATGCTCCGCCACCTTACGGTTTGCCAACAGCATAAATTCCTCAATCAACCAGTTGGCTTCTTTCTGTTCCTTGATATAGACTCCGATAGGCTTGGCGTTTTCGTCGAGCTGGAACTTAACCTCCTGGCTCTCGAAATTGATGGCGCCCTCTTTGTAGCGAGCGGCACGCAGGATGGTGGCGAGTTTGTGGAGTTCGAGGATCGCCTCGTCGCAAATGCCATTGGTCGCGCCCGATTCTATAACCTCCTGAGCCTCTTCGTAGGCGTAGCGCTGGTCGGAATTGATGACACTTTTGCCGAACCACTGACTGAGCACCTCGGCCTTGTCGTTCATTTCCATTACCACGCTGAAGCAGAGTTTCTCCTCGTTAGGACGCAACGAGCATACGCCGTTGCAGAGTTTTTCGGGAAGCATGGGTATGGTGCGATCGACAAGATAGACACTCGTGCCACGATCGTAGGCCTCGCGGTCGATGGCGGTACCGGGCTTGACATAATAGGAAACGTCGGCAATGTGGACACCCACCTCGTAGTTGCCGTTTTCCAAACGGCGGAAAGAGAGTGCATCGTCGAAATCTTTGGCGTCGGCAGGGTCAATCGTGAAAGTTGTCACCTTGCGGAAATCCTTACGGCCTTCGAAATCCTTTGTCTTGGGTTCGGAAATCTTGGCAGCCTCACGCTCCGCCTCGGCGGGAAACTCCAACGGAAAGTCGTATTCGGCAAGGATGGACTGCATCTCCACGTTGTTGTCTCCAGGTCTGCCCAGTCGTTTCACCACCTTGCCCACAGGGTTGTTCATTCGATCGGGCCAATCGGTCATCTCCACCAACACTTTCTCACCGTCTTCGGCACCGCCAAGGTCGTTCAAAGGGATGAAGATATCCACCTGCATGGTACGACTGCCCGAAACCATGAAGGCAAAACGCTCCTGAAGCTGTACAACACCCACAAAGCGGGTCTTGGCACGACGGAGAATTTCAACAACCTGCCCTTCTGGCTTGTGCATCTTGCGTTGCGGAAACATCAGAACCTTAACGGTATCGCCGTGCAAGGCATGGCGCGTGTTGTTGGGCGCAATCTGTATGTCCTCACGATCGGAGTCTTTGGGAATGACATACGCCTTGCCGCCCTGCTTCATGTCGATGGTTCCCACCACATAATTGGCAGGCAACAGATCGTCGTTGATGTTTTTGGGATTGATTTTGTACTTGCCCTTATTGTCGGCTTCTACTAAGATTTTGTTCTCAGCAAGTTCCTGTATGGTGGTCAGCACAAGCTGACGCGCAGCCTTGTCGTGGGCACCCACTCGCGAAGCTATCTGCTTGTGGTTGAAAGAGTCGAACGGATTGTTGGCAAATATTTTGAGGATTTGCTTGGCAAAAGAATCGTTCATATTATCAGTTTTAAGGTTATTTGTTATAAGAAGCGGTTATCGACTAATTTTCTTTTTCTCGAGAAATTTAACAGCATGTGGAGTTTCGTCAAGTGAACGAACCTTTTTGAGAAATCCGCAACGGAGCAACAGCGCTTCGTTGTTGGGATCGCGTCCCATAAAGTTACGGAAGAGAACGGCAGGATGCTGCGTGCCGCCTTTGGAAAGCACTTCGTTACGGAACGCCGCAGCGGTGGTCTTGTCGAAAATGCCTTTCTCCTGGAAACGCGAAAACACATCGGCATCAAGAACTTCAGCCCACTTATATCCATAGTATCCAGAGGCATAGCCACCTGCAAAGATATGCGTGAAAGAGGTGCTAGTGTTACAACCTTCCACGGGAGGCAGGAGTTCCACCATCTTGGTGCGCTCAAAATCCTCAATCTTGCCTTCGATAGGCTCTGTGATTGAGTGGAAAGCGATGTCCACCAAGCCCAAGCTCAACTGACGGACGCAAAGATAACCCGCAAGATAATTCTCAGCGGCCTTGATTTTCTGGATAAACTCGCCAGGTATGGTGTCACCAGTCTGATAGTGACGAGCGAAAGTATTCAGGAATTGAGACTCATAGCACCAGTTTTCCATGACTTGGGAGGGCAATTCCACAAAGTCGCGCTTTACGTTGGTTCCGCTCACTGAAGGATAGGTTGCGTCGCTGAGCATGCCGTGCATAGCGTGGCCAAACTCGTGCATGAAGGTTTCCACCTCGTCGAAGCTGAGCAAAGCGGGGGTATCGCCAACAGGCTTGGAGAAGTTACATACCACCTGAATCAAAGGACGAATCTGTTTGCCTCCGATATTACTTTGTCCACGAAACTCGGTCATCCAGGCGCCACTACGCTTGCTTTCGCGGGGAAACATGTCGAGATAAAGCACACCCATAAAGCGGTTGCCATCATAGACTTCATAGACCTTCACGTCGGGATGATAGACCGAAATCACGCCGGTCTTATCCTCGAAACGCAAGCCATAGAGTTGGCCGTAAAGGTCGAAGATGCCCTGGCGCACTTTTTCCAACTGGAAATAGGGACGCAGTTGCTCGGCATCGAAACTGTATTTCTGCTGTTTAAGTTTCTCACTATAGTAGGAAAAATCCCAGCGTTCCATCTTGAACGGAATGTCGGTGATTTTCTTGGCTTGCAAGTCACCCTGCAGTGCCTTGGGATTGCTGGCGAAATTCAAGACTTCAATTAGGTCTTGCCGTGCCGCAGGATAGGCGGCATCCATCAACGATGTCATGAATTTGTCAAGTTTTTCGGGACTTTCCGCCATACGATCGCTAAGCACATATTCGCAATAGGTCTTGTAGCCCAAAAGCTCAGCCTGCTGGTGACGCAAGTCGGTAATGCGGCGAATCAGTGCGTTGTTGTCGTTCTTGTTGCCACGGTTGCCACGGCTGTTGTAGGCCTTCCACATCTGCTCACGCAGCTGGCGGTTGTCGGCATAGGTCAAAAAGGGACCATAGGAGGGATAAGCAAGGGTAAACACCCAGCCTTCAAGGCTGCGACGCTTCGCCTCTTCGCGAGCGGCAGCCACCACGTTCTCCGGCAGTCCTGAAAGCATATCCACCTTCGAAGAGCCGCTCCAGGAGCCGCCCTTGGCTGTCCAGAGGTTGTTGCCGTCGCGGGTAACGTGCAGCACATACTCGTTGTTGTCTGCCAAGACATTCTGGTTGAACTGCTGTTCCAGTTGCGCCAACTCCTCTGAATTCTTGGCAAAAATCTTTTTGCTTTTCTTGTCGAGATTGACGCCATTGCGCACGAATCCTTTGTAGCTATTTTCTAGCAAAGTCATCTGTTCTGTATTCAATCCCAGCATATTACGCTTATCATACAACAATTTTACACGAGCGAAAAGTTTTTCGTTCATCGAAACACCATTGGAGAACCGAGTCAGCTCCGGCGTTATGTCGAGCACCACCTGTTGCATTTCCGCGTCGGTGTTGCACTCGTTAAGGTTGAAAAGCACGCCACTGATGCGGTCCAACAGTTCCGAAGCCTGTTCCATGGCAACGATTGTGTTCTCAAAAGTTGGTTCCGCCTTTTGACTGGCAATGGCGTCGATGTTGCGTTGCGCCTGTTTGATGGCGGTACGCAATGCTGGTATATAGTCGTTGGTTTTTATCTCCTGAAAAGGTGGAGTCTGATGTAGGGTGTTCCAATCACGAAGCAAGGGATTGGATTCCTGTCCCGATACGGTTACAGGCGCGATAATGGTCGAGAGTAACAGCATTTTTAGAAATTTTATTTTCATGACAATAATATTATGACAAAATCAACGTTATTTATAAAACAAAAATAGGGATATCATTCCCAAAACATCTCTTATATTAACGCAGAAAACATTATTATTAATATAATATCATCATGAAAAAATTACTTTTCTTTGTTACCATCGCATGTTTGTCATTGACTTTTAGCGCATGCAACAACGATGAAATCGAAGCAGCAAAACGCAGCAACGATTCTTTGCAAAACATCATCAACAACAAGGACGGCGAAATCGACGCCCTCTTTGAGATGCTCAACCAAATCGAAGACAACCTCGCCATGATTTCCGCAAAATACAGCTCCGTGAGGGAGTTGCAACGCGACAACCCAGAAAAGGGCTACAATGTCAAAGGCGAAATCAATAGCCAAATATCCAACATCGAGAGCATGCTCGAAGCCAACAAGAAGAAAATCGGCGAACTCAACGCCAAGATTGCCACGTTGGGAAAAGAGAACACGCGCCTGCAGGAATTCGTATCAAAACTTGAAGAGCGCGTGGCCGAGCAAGAAAGCCAAATCTCAAGTCTGATGGCCGAAATCGAGTCCAACAAAACCGTGATCAAGGATCTCAACCAAAACGTCAGCGAGCTCACACAATCCAACCAGGAGAAGGACGCCCGTATCGCACAGCACATTGCCGAAGCCAACCGCGCCTACTATATTGTTGGCAGCTACAATGATTTGAAAGAGGCAGGCATCGTGTCGAAGAGTGGCGGATTTATCGGCATTGGCAAGAAACAAGGCACCCTTGAAAACATGCCTACCGAAAAGTTCACCGAAATCGACCGCACCCGCACCACCACCGTTGAGGTCAACCTTAAGAATGCCATGCTCATCTCCAAGCATCCGGCCGACAGCTACGAACTCGTTGCTGACGAAAACGACGAGAAAGTCACCGCTTACCTCAAAATCCTCAATCCCACACGTTTCTGGCAGCAGACCCGCTACCTCGTAATCTCTACGAAATAAGAGGTCTTGCGAGAACATAAAGAGCAGAGGAGAGCCCCCGCGGGCCCGCCCCTGGTCTTTTTCTTTTTCATTCTAACCTCTTTTCCAACCTCCCATTTT
>JAZLKZ010000075.1:0-48460 GCA_045597845.1 Bacteroidales bacterium
ATAAAGCGGTTGCCTTACACAAAATATAACGTGTTTCGGCCGACTTTATTGCGTGGAATAAGGTAACGTTGCAAGAGTCCACGCAGCACCGCAGCAACAAGAAAAAAGTTTAACACATAAATTGATTGACAATGAAAAAAAACAAGATTTATCATAGCCCTCGTGGCGGCTATGTTCGCGGTTGGTGCAATGCTTTTCGTGGCTTGCGAAAAGGAAGACGTCGAAGAAGGTGGTGCAGCTAATGCAACCATAGATTCAAGAAAATCACAGGAAACACCAGTTGTTCTTGGATATTACGATGCTGAAAAAGGTGAAATAGTATATAACTATGACCTTGAGAAAGCAAGATTGGGAATCGAAGCTCTTTTAAGGAAAGAATACGGCAAGGACCTAGTCCTTGACAAACTTCAAATCCATGATAGTGCCACGGATAAAACATATAAGGCTAGTTTCGTGGTCTCCTATTTTGATTTGGACGAGAATGTGTCTGTCTTGAGTTCTTTCATTATTGACAAAGAATTTGAAGATAATGGAGGTGTTATCTATATGCTTCCCACCAAAAGAACGTCAACAGTAAGATGCATTAGCATTGGTTGTAAACCAGGTGAGTGTGTTGAAATATATGACAGGTATGGTTACGCTTTTGACTGCACTTATTGTCCTACACGAATAGTTGATGGACAGGTTGTGTCGCAATGTACGAAAGAAATAATAGAAGTGTCGGAAACTGGAGTGGACTGGACTGTCGTTATTTCTGAAGCGTTAAAAGCTTTTATCCATACATTAGGTAGACTTCGTTAATAAAAAAGTAGAGGCGCACGTACGTGCGCCTCGTTAATCCATAATAATATGAAAAATTTACACTTTGTATTGATATTCTTCTTGATATCAAGCCTTTCCAGTTGCCAAAACAATGAAGTCATTAATGCCCACAGGCAATCGCTCAAGGGCAGTGTTTCCTATCATGTCACGAAGAATGAAGTGGTCAACTCGGAACTTCGTACTTTTGAATATGATGTAATGATGCATGATGGGGCTTATCTTGAGTCGTTCCCCGACGATATTATAAGATATCGTTGCAAGGATTCGATAGTAGTGATTAATCTCCTGTTCGAGGAACATGCAACGTTTTATAGACATAAATTCGGCGAGAGGGATGAGGTGGATTGGTATGCTTCGTTTTCGAACAGTTTGTATGGTCGCAGAGATGAGGTGGTGCCTTCTCCATTTTGGGAGAAAAGGCGCTATACGAATATGGAAAAAACGGGAGATACCCTTATCGACAACAAATCGTATTCGATATATCATTCTGGCTGTAGTGTCGTTCATCATATCGACGACAAGCAGGCAAAATACGACTATACCTATTATGTTGAAAAAAACTCGGGATTGGTAACTCGAATCGTTGCCACGCCGACAACCAATGTTGACTCCACAAGTTTTTACCAAAGGGTGGAATATCTGTTCTCGGACTATTCGTTTGCGGACAATCAAGAAAAAATCAACAAGCTGATATCCAAAGATAATCCTGATTATGCGTTGTTCAGCATCAACAACAAGGACAATCTGCCAGGCTCTTTCGTGATTTTGTCCGACAACAAAACGCAACTAACGGATGCAACGCTTGATTTTCCGCTTGTGGGATTGCAGCGAGATACCGTAACCATCAGGCAAATGCCGGGATGGGTGCTGCTGTTTAGTTGGACCTACGGATGTCCAGGATGTTATAAGATGGTAGAGAACACTCTTACCGAAAAGGGCGATGTGCTATTTGAAAATGGCATAACGGTTTTGGCTGCCAACTATGGTACTTCTGATGTGGTTAAGATGGAGGGAAAAGCCAAAGATTGCAAGCGCAAGTTCGGATTTCGTTGCGCCAAAGGGCTCGACAGTACTTTGTCGATGGTTCCACTCCCTGCCGTATATTTGATTTCCCCCGAAAAGGAAATCGTGTTTAGTTCTAACGTATGCATTGAGGATTTGGATACGTTAGTTGCGCTCGTAAAGAACCATAAACCGCAATTGCCTGCCGCAACCCAACCAATTCCGCTGGTTGAATTTGTGGATAATACATTCTGTTTTGATACTGTAGCGAGCGGGTCTTCCAATCATTGTACTTTTGTGCTGCGCAACATTGGTAATGCTCCGTTGGTGATTAAAGGCGTTGCCTCTTCGTGTGGTTGCACGACTTCCTCTTGGGACAAACGTCCGATCCTTCCCGGAAAGGAAAGCAAGATAGACGTTACCTTCAACCCCATAGCCAAAGGTGATTTCCGAAAGACGATTGTCGTTACTACCAATGCGGCAAACAAGAAACGCTCCATTCTTACGATTACGGGTGTTGTGCAGTAGGGGACTATGCGAGATATCGGTTTTTTGGGTTGACATACTGGGATTACGAGGGCCTTCACAGAAGTCCCTCGTTTTGTTTCTTTTTTGGGGGCGTAAGAAAGCTGTTTTTCATAGAAATTTTTTTCGTATCTTTGTAGGTTCATTTGCAAATTTGGTTTTACTTAATTTGCTGTTAATGAATTTGTAAGAAAATTCAACGAAAAACTATTATATTGGCAATATGAGCTACAAAGAGTACAAACAGCTGAACATGACCCAGATTGGTGAGGAAATTCGCAAGTTCTGGGAAGACAATGAGACCTTTGAGAAAGGACAGAAATTGGCAGAAGGCCATCCCGCTTTTGTGTTTTACGACGGTCCTCCGTCGGCCAACGGCAAGCCCGGCATTCACCACGTGATGGCGCGTACCATCAAGGACGTTTTCTGTCGCTACAAATCCCAGAAAGGCTATCTCGTTGATCGTAAGGCTGGTTGGGATACCCACGGTTTGCCCGTTGAGTTGGGCGTGGAGAAGAATTTGGGTATCACCAAAGAGGACATCGGCAAGAAAATCTCCGTGGATGAGTACAACAAGGCTTGCCGTACCGAAGTGCTCAAATACAAGGACTTGTGGGACGAACTGACCAAGCAGATGGGTTATTGGGTGGATTTGAAGCACCCTTACATCACTTTCGACAACGAGTATATCGAGACTTTGTGGTTCTTGTTGAAGAAACTCTACGACAAAGGTTTGCTCTACAAGGGCTATACCATTCAGCCGTTCAGTCCTGCCGCCGGTACGGGTTTGAGCAGCCATGAGTTGAACATGCCGGGGTGCTACCGCGACGTTAAGGACACCACCTGTGTGGCAATGTTCCGCATCCAGGAGCAGTCTGCCTCCAAGGCTATGAACGACATCTTTGGCAAACGTGACGCCGAGGCTTTGCCGCTCTATGCAATCGCTTGGACCACTACACCTTGGACTTTGCCCTCCAACACTGCTTTGTGTGTGGGTCCAAGCATCGACTACAGCTTGGTGAAGACCGTGAATCCCTATAGTGGCGAGCCTTGCTACATCATCTGTGGCACTCCGCTTCTGGGCTCTTTCTTTAAAGAAAACGACACTCCGATGTCGGATCGTTTTTCCAATTTCAAGGCAGGCGACAAAGAACTGCCTTTCGAAGTGCTGGCAGGTTGCAAGGGTCGTGACCTTGAGGGATTGCGCTACGAGCAGTTGATTCCTTGGGTGAAACCCACCAACGACGACCGCACTCCTTGTGGCGAGAACGACGCTTTCCGCATCATCTTGGGCGACTATGTTACCACCGAGGATGGTACGGGTATCGTACACATCGCACCGACTTTCGGTGCCGACGATGCGCGTGTTGCCAAAAAGGCAGGCATCGGCAGCTTGCTGCTTTTCGACCGTGACGACAAACAGATGCCTATGGTGGATCGTTCGGGTCGTTTTGCCGTGATGGCCGACCTGAATCCCGAATTTGTGAAAAACAATATCAACGAAGCGCTTTATAGCCAATACGAAGGTAAGTTTGTCAAGAACGCTTACGATGCCACCAAGAACGAGAAAGACATCTCGCTCGACATCGAGATTGTGGTGATGCTCAAGTCCGAAGGCAAACTTTTCAAGAGCGAGAAGCACACCCACAGCTATCCCCATTGCTGGCGTACCGACAAGCCCGTGCTTTACTATCCTTTGGACAGCTGGTTTATCCGTACCACCGCTTTGCGTGAGCGCTTGATTGAACTCAACAAGACCATCAACTGGAAACCCGAAGCTACGGGTAGTGGCCGTTTTGGCAACTGGTTGGAAAACCTCGTGGATTGGAACCTCAGCCGCAGTCGCTATTGGGGAACTCCGCTGCCCATCTGGCGCACCGAGGACGGCAAGGAAGAAATCTGCATTGGCAGCGTGAAAGAACTTAGCGCCGAAATCGAAAAATCGGTAAAGGCTGGTTTTATGAATGGATCGAAGTATATCACAGAGGATGGCAAACCTGTGGATTACACCAAATTCGACCTCCATAGACCTTATATCGACGAGGTGGTGCTTGTGTCGCCTACGGGTCAGAAGATGTTCCGCGAACCCGACTTGATTGACGTCTGGTTCGATAGTGGTGCCATGCCCTACGCCCAGATTCATTATATGGGCGAAGAATTGAAACAGAATCAGTTCCCCGCCGATTTCATTGCTGAAGGAGTCGATCAGACCCGTGGATGGTTCTTTACCTTGCATGCCATCGCTACGATGTGCTTCGATAGTGTTGCATTCAAGAATGTGGTTTCCAATGGTTTGGTGCTCGACAAGAACGGCAACAAGATGTCCAAGCGTTTGGGTAATGCTGTGGATCCTTTCGAGACCATCTCGAAGGAGGGCCCCGACGCAACACGTTGGTATATGATAACCAACAGTCAGCCGTGGGACAACTTGAAGTTCGACGTTGAGGGAGTTGACGAGGTGCGTCGCAAACTCTTCGGAACCTTGTACAACACCTACAGTTTCTTTGCCTTGTATGCCAATCTCGATGGCTTTGAATACAAAGAGGCGGACCTGCCCATTGCCGAACGTCCCGAGATTGACCGTTGGATTCTCAGTGAGTTGAACACCTTGGTGAAGACCGTCGATGAGTCGCTTGCCGACTACGAGCCCACCAAGGCTGGTCGTGCCATCCAGGAGTTTGTGGATGCCTACCTGAGCAACTGGTATGTACGTCTGTCCCGCCGCCGTTTCTGGAAAGGCGAGATGAACGCCGACAAGATTTCTGCCTATCAGACCCTTTACACCTGCTTGGAGACACTGGCACGCTTGATGTCGCCCATCGCTCCGTTCTTCAGCGAACGTCTGTTCTTGGATTTGAATAGTGTTACTCATCGCCAGCAAGCCGAATCGGTTCATCATGTCGCTTTCCCGGAAATGCACGAAGAAATGATTGACAAGGATTTGGAAGAACGTATGCAGCTGGCTCAGCACATCTGCTCCATGGTGCTTGCTTTGCGCAAAAAGAGCAACTTGCGAGTGCGCCAACCTCTTGCAAAGATTATGTTGCCTACGCCTAACGACCATTTTCGTCAACAGGTTGAGGCTGTAAGTCATTTGATTTGCAGTGAGGTGAATGTCAAGGAAATTGAATTTCTCGCCCCCGACGACCAGATGTTGGTGAAGAAAATAAAGCCCAATTTCAAGACCCTTGGACCCCGTTATGGCAAGATTATGAAAGCCATCAGCGCTGCCGTCGTAGCATTCAGTCAGGAGCAAATCAACGCTTTGGAGGTTGCTGGCAAGTGCGACCTTACCGTTGAAGGTCAGCCTGTTGAGATTCTGCTCAGCGACGTGGAAATCGCTACACAGGACATTCCTGGCTGGGTTGTCGCCAACGAAGGCGCTCTGACCGTGGCATTGGATATCACCTTGACTGAGGCTTTGAAGAATGAAGGCATGGCGCGTGAGCTGGTCAACAGAATCCAGAATATCCGCAAGGAAGGCTTTGACGTTACCGACCGTATTGTTGTCGAGTTGGAAGGTGGCGTCTGGAGTGCCGCTGTAGCGCAGTACCGCGACTATGTTTGCAGCGAGACTCTTGCCAAGGAACTGACCCTTATCGACGCTTGGAGCGTTTCCGAGCAAGACCAAGAGATTGAGATTGTGGAAGGTTTGAAGTCCAGAATCAGAGTCCGCAAGGCGGAGTAATTGAGAATAGTGGGATTTTTGATTTACAGATTTATAGATTTACAGATATTCAGAATCTAAACATCTGAAACTCTGAATATCTTAATGATATTGTAACGATATGAAATTCAAACGGTACGACAAACGCTTCAACAAGATGCTCTGGATAGGTTTGGGCATTTGGATTGTTTCTATTTTGCTGAGCCTTATCTTGGATTGGTGTGGTGTGAAAGTGGATAGCCAGGACACTTTGATAGGCATTGCTAAACAGTTATTCCATTCGTCGCCTATTTTTTGTTTGCTTCTCTTGTGCGTCTTCGGACCACTGTTGGAGGAATGCTCATTCCGTCTGTGGGGTAGGGGGAAGACTTGGTGCGTAATCGTGTGTATGCTGTTGATGATGGCATTCACCTGTGGCGAGATGCAATCCTGGTGGCCCATACCGATTGTTGCCGCGTTGGCAGTAGTCTGCTTTGTGGTCAAAGACCGTTTCCGTCGCAACTGGATAGTGGCATTGGGTTCGTCGTTTCTGTTTGCCATTTGCCACATTTCCGGTTATGGTTCGTTCTCGATTGGAATGGTTGTGGGCTTGGTGGATATTTTTGGTTTCGCATTGGTGCTGAGTTATTTGACCATCAATCTCTCGTTCTGGTTTTCCGTCCTGCTACATGTGTTGAACAACTCGATTGCATTGGCGTTGCCCTTGCTTTTTGTGGGCGAGCCCATCCATGTGGAAACTTCTCAATATACGATAGACGCCACTCCATTTAAGGCTTTCGCCGACAATAGCCACTGTTGGTCTTCTGTGAATGATGCGAATAGTAGTGGTAATGTTATTGCTTGGAATGGGGAATTGCCGGAACTTGTATGCTTTTTGTACGATTTTGGTACAGCAGTCATAAATGATAGTATCATCTATTCTTGGCATGGTGGTGAATCGTTGGAAGCACGCTATTTTATGAGGGCGCAATTCAAAGATAGTGTTGTATCAATAGGAAGTGTGAAAGTATATAGAGATATTGCGCGGCTGTTGATGCAAGAAGCCAAGGTGGTGGCAGACACCGACGTGGTTGTGGCAAGTTCCATCTGGGTGGTTGATGCCGATGGCACGGAAACCCGTTTGGATGACCGTGAGGATGCTTTGCAGATTTCGGCCGAATGTCGCGGATTATATGATGAAGAATCGATTTATTGGTCAAGGACCAACGAAGATGGCACGGAATCCTATTGGGCTTACTATGCTCCCAATGAGATTTCGAAACAGTCGGAGGAAATCTATAACGCCGCACGAGGCTATAAGTTTGTCTATAAACCCGACCACAAAGTGACTCGAGTTGTGTTTAGGATGAGTGAATAGAGGCTCGAAACGTGGATTCCCATTTTGGAATGCCTTTCGGGCGATTGGGATTGTAAAAAATCTATTTTGATGTAAAAGTGGTCTTTTGAATAAAAACAAAAGACTACTTTTGCACTATTAATATATAATGATAATGAACGTGAAAAGATTCTTTCTGAGTCTGATGCTATGCATGTTGTTGCTTCCGGTGGGAGCGCAGCAAGTGCTGACCTTGGAGGATTGCTGCAACATGGCCTTGAAGGAGAACACCGCCATCAAGATTTCGCAAGAGAATGTGTCGGTCAATGAGGCGCTTCGCAAGATGGCGTTGAGTGAGTTTTTCCCCAAGTTCAGTGCCAACGGAACCTATATGTGGAACGAGAAGAACGTCTCGTTGTTGAGCGACGAGCAGCAGGACAAAATCAATTCCATGGGAACCACATTACAGGGTACTTTGCAGAACCTCAGTTATGGAAATCCCTCCTCCTCCGTACTGGACGGCATCATTAGTATGGTATTGGACCAGTTGCTGTCGGGTGTCGATGTCGCTACACCGCTCAACGCTGTAGGGCAAGAGATTACAGATGCTTTCAATATCAATACCCAGCAAGTTACGGCGGGTGCCGTTTCCGTAACGCAGCCCATCTATCTGGGCGGCAAGTTGCGCGCGCTTTACAAGACCGCCAAGTTGGCTTCCGATGTCTCCAACATCAAATATGAAAAGGAAAAAGAAGACCTTTTGATTTCTGTCGAAGAGGCTTATTGGCGCGTGCTTTCGGTGCGACACAAACAGCGGCTCGCCGAGAAATATGTCAAGTTGCTCCAGCAGTTGGATTCGGACGTAAACGCCATGGTGGAGGTAGAATTGGCTACCCGTAGCGACCAATTGAAAGTAAGCGTGAAACTCAACGAGGCACGTATGTCGTTGGCGAAGGCCAACAGCGGATTGTCGCTTTCGCGGATGTTGCTATTCCAGTTGTGCGGCTTGGATCTTAACGGTGATTATATTGTCGCTGAGGACAGTACGTTGACTAACTATGCTCCCGAGGATTCTTTGGACATGGCTGCCGTATGGGCGGCACGTCCCGAATTGCGGATGCTTGAGGCTGCTGCCGGAATTGCCGACGCAGGCGTCAAAGCAGCACGTTCCACTTTATTGCCCAATATCCTTGCCACGGGCTCCTATCTCACTACCAAGCCCAATTTCTTCAATGGCTATGCCGATGATTTTGGTGGAATGTTCACCGCTGGCGTGGTGGTCAATATCCCCTTGTGCCATGCCGGTTCGTTCTACGCCCTCAAAGCCGCCAAGCACAAGCGCAATGTGGCGGAGTTGCAGTTGGAAGAGGCTCGTGGAAAGATTGAACTTCAAGCCAATAAGTTGAACTACGAGTTGGGTGTGGCAAATACCAAGCTCCAGCAGGCTCAGAGTGCGTTGAATGTGGCGGAAGAGAATCTGCGACTTGCCGACGAATCCTTCAAGGCGGGCGTGATCAGCAGCAGCGACCTGATGACGGCGCAGACTGCTTGGCTCTCCGCTGAATCGGAACTCATTGACGCCGAGATTGAAATGCGTATGACCTACCGACATCTGCAGCAAGCGTTGGGGAGATGATTGATGATTCAGATTTTCAGATTTTCAGATTATTAGATTTTCAGAATTAAATTAACCTTGACTTTGACCTTAACCTTAACTTCTATTCACAGATCACAGAATAGTTCAAGTGGTTCAAGTGGTTCAAGTGGTTCAAGTAGTTCAAATAGTTCAAATAGTTCAAATAGTTCACAGATCACAGATATACATTAACATCATGGATAAAAACAGTAAATCAATGTTGATTGGCATTGGGATTATCGTCCTGATTGTCGTTATTGTGGGGCTGTTGGGCGTTTTTGCCTTGCGCCCCGAGCCCGAAGTCTTGATGGGTGAAGTTGCCGTTTCCGAATACCGAGTTTCCAACAAGGTTCCGGGTCGCATCTCCGAGATTTTCGTCTCCGAAGGTCAGCAGGTGAAGGCAGGCGACACCTTGGCTTACATCAGCAGTCCTGAGGTTGACGCCAAACTCAAGCAGGCTCAGGCTGCGCGTTCGGCTGCAAGTGCCCAGAACAACAAGGCGAAGAACGGAGCCCGTCAGCAGCAGGTTTCCGCTGCCTACGAGATGTGGCAGAAAGCCCTTGTGGGTGTCGATATCGCCAACAAATCGTTGGAACGTGTTAAGAAACTCTACGACAAGAAGGTCGTTTCCGCACAGAAATACGATGAGGTGGAGGCTCAGTACAAATCCGCCGTGGCTACCGCCAACGCTGCCAAGACGCAGTACGACCTCGCTTTGGATGGTGCACAGGACGAAGACAAAGCAGCCGCCCAGGCTTTGGTGGCTCAGGCGAGCGGTGTTGTTCAGGAAGTCACCTCCTACGTCAACGACCGCTATCTTTTGGCACCCTGCGACGGTGAGGTGGCTGAAATCTACCCCAAACGTTCCGAGTTGGTTGGAACGGGCTCTCCCGTCATGTCCATTCTCGACATGACCGATGTCTGGTTTACCTTCAGTGTGCGCGAAGACCTTCTGAACGACCTCAAGGTCGGGGCTATCGTCGATATCAATATCCCCGCCTTGGGCGAACAGACCTACAAGGCAAAGGTTACCTACCTCAAGGCGATGGCAAGCTACGCCACATGGCGCGCCACCAAGGTAAACGGACAGTATGACGTGAAAAGCTTCGACGTGAAACTTGTCCCCGTGGACGATATTCCCAATATGCGAGCAGGTATGACTGCAATCATTCGATGAACACTTTTTTCAACTCAATAGGACGTGAATGGAGGTATGTAGTTGCGCATCCCCGCTACATACTGCTACTAACACTGGGCTTGGTGTTCAGCTACATATTCTTCATCACGTTGATGGCACAGGGGCAGCCCCAAAAGCTGCCCATCGCTATCGTTGACCACGATGGCAGCTATCTTTCGCGTCGCCTTTGCCACGAAATCAACGCCACCCAAGGTGTGGATGTGGTGGCGGTGTACGACAACCACACGCAGGCGCGTCAGGCCATGCAACGTCAGGAAATCTATGCCTTCTTCGAGATTCCTAAGGGCATCTACAGCGACCTCCTTGCCTTCAAGGCGCCAAGTCTGGCACTCTATGCCAACAACACCTACCTTCTGGCGGGCACTTTGAGCTACAAGTCGCTGGCCACCATCGGGAAACTCTCGGCGGCGGCGGTTCAGCGAGAAATCTTGCGCAAGAAAGGCTACTCCGAAAAACAGGTCATGGGCATTATCCAGCCCGTCGAGTTGGATGCCCACATGATTAGCAATCCCACCGCCAACTATCAGCCTTATGTGCTTACAACCGTGCTCCCCGGCATCTTGGGTGTCATGGTGCTGCTCTTCTCTATCTACCGAGTTTCCGAAGAACGAAAAAATGGCACAATGCAAGCATGGGTGAACGCTGCGGATGGCAACATGTTCGTTGCCTTGGCTGGAAAGCTGTTTCCTTATACTTTGTGGTTCTCTATGTTGGGTATATTGGGCAATATCATTCTTTTTTACTATTGCCATTACACTATGCTTGGCAGTTTCTTGGAACTTTCGTTGTTGGTGGTGCTTTTCGTCATCGTGCAGCAAGCCTTGGCGGTATTCCTCGTCGGCCTGGTCCCAGAACAACACATGTCCATCTGCGTGGGCGCCATATATGGCATGCTCTCCTTCACTATGTCGGGCTTTTCCTATCCTGTTACGGCGATGGTTCCCTTCATGCAAGGCTTCAGCTACATCTTTCCTCTGCGCCATTACTATCTCTCTTATGTCGATATCGCCCTCTATGGCAGCAACCTTGGCCAGTATTGGATTAATGTCGTAGTCTTGCTTGCCTTCGTTATGCTCGGACTGGTAGGAGGGTGGCTCCTCCTCAAAGAGCTCAAATCCTCAAATTCAGAAATGACTACCGAAATCTGCTAACCCATAAGTGCTCATTGCTAATTGATTCTTGAATCGTGTTATTCCTCAAAGATATATGGAACGTTTGCATGGCCGAACTACGGCGCATCTTCCACGACGGAGGTGTGCTGCTGCTTTTCTTCTTGGCCACCTTGCTCTATCCCCTGATTTTCTATGCCGTTTATCGGAACGAGATGGTTTGGGATCTCCCTGTTGCTGTCGTCGACCAGTCGCAAGGCATTGAGAGCCGTAGATTTACCCACAAACTCAACGCTACTCCCGAGGTCAATGTGGCTTACAAGTGCTGCACCATGGCGGAAGCGGAATGCTTGATGCGCCAGCACGACGTGCGTGGAATTGTCTATTTCCCAGAAGACTATGATTCTCGTATCGCCAAACTCGAAACAGGTCGTGTCTGTCTCTTCTGCGACATGAGTTCTTTCCTCTACTACCGTAGCGTCTATTCTGCTGCGAGTGCCGTGATGCTCGACGAGATGAAACAAATCGAGCTGCAACGTTGCGAGTTGCAAGGCGCCACCGAGGCGGATGCCGAAGGGCAGGTAACGCCGGTATCCTTCGAGGATGTCAAACTGTTCAACGCTCCTGGTGGTTTCGCCAGCTTCTTGGTGCCGGGACTTTTGGTTTTGGTGCTTCACCAGACACTCTTTCTTGGCATTGGAGTGCTCTTCGGAACAGGTCGCGAGCGCCGCAACACGCCTCAGAAAATTTTGGATCTAATCGATAAAAGCGTCGTGCGCGTAACCCTTGGTCGTGCGTTTGCATATCTGCTTATCTATCTGCCACTTACCTTTGTCAACCTTTTCGTGCTGCCCCGACTCTTTGGCTATCCCTATATAGGTAGCGTCGATCATCTTGTGCTTTTCCTTTTGCCATTCCTCATGGCCACCATCTTTTTCAGCACCACCGTCGCCACCTTCTTCCGCGAGCGCGATGCAGTCATTCTTGTCTTCATCTTTTTCAGCCTTGTACTCTATTTCCTTTCCGGCATGGTATGGCCCCAATGTGCCATGCCGCCGTTCTGGCGCTATTTCAGCTATTTGTTCCCATCCACACCTGCCATACAAGGCTTTGTGCGCATCAACTCCATGAGCGCACGACTGCCCGAAGTGGGCTTTGAGTTCGCCCTCCTTTGGGCGCAAGCCATCTTCTATTTCTGCACCACGTGCATTTTCCTCAACATCGCCAAAAAGCGTTACAAGAAAAAACAAGACACTCCCGATTCCACCCATGAAGCATCCCTTTGAGCCTTTTTCCAACAAACTCGCCCTCGTCCTCGCCCTCGTGATGGGCATCCTGCTTACCGCCCTGCATTTCGTCGGTTCCATCGAGCTGCGCGGCCCCCAGCAGATCCGTGACGCCCACATCGTGCTCAATCTCGTGCTCAACTTGCTTTTTTCCTATATCCTCTTCGCACTCAATTTCGCTATTGCCAAGTCCGACCTCAAAGCCCCACGACGCTACATCGTCGCCATAGGTTCCACACTCGTCATCATTGGAGGCTATACCCTCCTCACCAAGGGGCTCCGCCTCTGGATTTACGACGAGGTCATCATCAACCGCACCGTCAACCTCAACCTTCTCAAGTATGTCGTTATGGCGCTCACTGTCCTGCTCATTACCTTCTTGCTGTTTATGTTGGAACAACGACAGAAGATTGAACTCGAAAACCGTCGCCTCGCTGAAGAGAACATGCGTATCCGCTACGACACGCTTGAAAACAAGCTTGCGCCCCACTTCCTCTTCAATTCCCTCAACACTCTCAGCGGCCTTATCGGTATCAGCGACCAACGCGCCTTGCAGTATGTCCAGCAACTCTCCCAGACCTATCGCTACATTATCCAGGACCGTAAACTCGTTACCTTGAGCGATGAAATGCGCTTTACCGATTCCTATGTTTATCTCATGCAAATCCGATACGGCGAAAATCTTACCGTTCAGAGTTCTATCCCCGAAGAGTTACTTGACCTCCAGTGCCTGCCTATCAGTGTCCAACTGCTTGTCGAAAATGCCATAAAGCACAATGTCATCAGCGAGAAGCACCCGCTCCATATCCAAATCAGCGTGGAGGACGGCTGGCTTACTGTCTCCAACGCCATCTGCCTCAAGTCGGGTGTCATCGAAGGCACCGGAATAGGGCTGTCCAGTCTCGTAGAACGCTACCGTCTCCTTTGCCATCAAGACATATTTATCTCCCGTACCGACACCCACTTCAAAGTCTCCCTCCCACTTATCAATGAAAAGATATGAAAATTTGGAGATAAAAAGATTAGATGGTTTGAAGTTTTGAAGATTCAATTTGCAAATCACAGTTCACGGATCACAATTCACAATTCCACAACCCTTGAAAATAATAATCATAGAAGACGAAATTGTTGCGGCGCAGAATCTGCGACGCATGTTAGAAACAATCGACCCCTCCCTCCACGTTCTGTCCGTCATCCAGAGCGTAGAGGAGAGCGTCGATTGGTTTCGTGGCGGCCAAGTTGCCGATCTCGTATTTATGGACATTCATCTCGCCGACGGGTCGGCTTTCTCTATCTTCGAGCAAGTCGAGGTCACGTTTCCCGTGGTATTCACCACCGCTTACGACCAGTACGCCATCGAGGCGTTCAAGGTCAACTCGATCGACTACCTTCTTAAACCCATCCAACCCTCCGCCCTCAAGCGCGCACTAGATAAATACAGTCGGCTATCATCCATTCCCCCAACGCTCAACCCCCAGTTGCTCTCCGCCCTCAACCAGCAACATTCCGCCTACAAATCCTACTTCCTCATACCCTTCAAGGATCGACTTTTCCCTGTCGCCGTGTCCGACATCGCCTGCTTCTTTCTTGGCGACGGCTGTACCAAGATGATGCTCTTCGACGGAACCACATACAGCCTCGAAAAGCCCCTCGATACCTACATGCAGCAACTCGACCCCGACAAGTTCTTCCGCGCCAACCGCCAGTACGTCATTTCCCACGCCGCCGTCAAGGACATCTCCGTGTGGTTTGGTGGCAAGCTCACCCTCTCCCTCACAGTCACCCTCCCCGAACGTATCGTCATCAGCAAAGCCCGCGTTTCCGAATTCAAAGAATGGTTCACTAAATAAAAGGTTTGAAGATTAGAAGATCTGAAGATTGGTAGGGAAATTGATAATTGAAAACTGATAATTGAAAAGTCGCAATTCACAACTTTCCATTTTCTGTGCGCCTTTGCAGGGCGTTACCGATGCCCGCTTTCGGCGCCAGCACTACCTCCAGCATGGTGGCGTAGATTGCTATTTTACACCCTTCTTGCGGTGGGAGCGACAGGGCGTGCGACCCAAAGACCGACGTGACGTCCTTCCCACAGCCAACCAAGGCGTTCCCGTTGTGCCGCAAGTAATTGCCGCCAATCGTGACGAGTTCTGCCACCTCTGCGATTTTCTCCAAAAACTTGGCTGGACTGCTATCGATCTCAATATGGGATGCCCCTTCCCCATGCAGACAGGACATGGGCGTGGAGCAGGACTCCTGCTGCATCCCGACAGGGTGGGGGGGGATTCTCCAAGAGATGGCTTCCCGACCCGAAGTCTCCTTTTCCGTCAAGATGAGGCTTGGACAACAGTCCGTGGATGAGGCCTTCTCTTTGATTCCCATTTTGAACGCGACTCCGTTGCACCATGTTACGTTGCATCCACGATTGGGCATACAGCAGTATTCAGGCTCGACTGATAGGGAATCGTTCGCGAAATTTTACGCTTTGATACAACATCCGTTGGTTTATAACGGAGATATTACGTCTGCAAATCAGGTTTATAGGTTGGAAAAGGAATTTCCCGACCTTGAAGGAGTCATGATAGGCAGAGCACTTGTGGATTGTCCCGACCTTGCGAGGGTAATCAAGTCGCGTTGAACTTGTTTTTGAATGAAACCCAACGTTTTCTTGCTTGAATTTGGAGCGGAAATACGTCGGTTCGGTCATGCTTTTTTTATATGCGAAAAAAATCGTAACTTTGCAGATTGTCTATTTTTGTGGAATCTAATAAACAATTCCTCTCCATGATCGAGAAAATCAAACAGATGGCTCGCCAAAACGCCACTGAAATTATAGAATGTCGTCGTTATCTGCATCGTCATCCCGAACTCTCTCAGCAGGAGTTTGGTACGATGAACTATGTCGCGGAACAGCTACGTAGCTATGGCCTTGAACCTAAGACTGGTATTGGAAAGACGGGTTGCATGGCGATGATTCGTGGTGGCAAGGATCCCGATGGCTATTGTGTGGCCTTGCGTGCCGATTACGACGCTTTGCCTTTGCAGGAGGCTACTGGTCTGCCTTTCGCTTCTGAAAATCCCGGAGTGATGCATGCCTGCGGACACGACATGCACACTTCTTCGTTGCTGGGTGCTGCCAAGATTCTTTCCGCTATGCGTGAAGAACTTACGGGGAGCGTGATGCTGATTTTCGAACCCTCCGAGGAGATGTACCCGGGCGGTGCCCGCATGATGATGGACGATGGTCTCTTCAACGACGTGATGCCCAACGAGATTTATTCCTTCCATTGTTTGCCTGAGATGGAGTGTGGCAGGATTGGTATGCGCAAGGGCAAATACATGGCTTCTACCGATGAACTCTATTGGACAGTGAAGGGTAGGGGTGGACACGGCGCCACGCCGCATCTGAGTGTCGATCCCATTCTCATAGCCTCTCATATCGTCGTGGCTTTGCAACAGCTGGTTTCACGCAACGCCTCTCCCATGATGCCTACAACCCTCTCTTTTGGCAAGTTCAACGCCAACGGTCGCACCAACATCATCCCCGACGAGGTCAAGATGGAGGGCATTATCCGCACATTCGACGAGGAATGGCGACTGGAATGTCATGACAAAATCCGCAAGATTAGCTGCGGTATCGCGGAAAGCATGGGCGGCGAGTGCGACCTTTTCATCGACTACGGCTATCCCTTTGTGGTGAACGACGACGACTGCACGCAGATGGTGCACGACAATGGTGTCGCCTATCTCGGTGCCGAGAATGTCGATTGGCTCGATATGCGCATGACCGCCGAGGATTTCGCTTTCTTCGCCCAGAAGATCCCCGCCTGCTACTATCGCATCGGTATCCATGTTCCCGACACACCCTTCTGCAACCTCCATCGTCCCAACCTCTTGGTTGATGAGCGCAGCATTGAGCTGGCAAGCGGCTTCATCGCCTTCAACGCCATACAGGCCCTCAATGCAAAGATGAAAAAGTGAACTGTGAATAGTGCACGGTGAACTGTGAACTGACAATAGAAATCTTCTAATCTTCCAATCTTCACTAATGGACAATACAAAAGAACTAGAAACCAAAAGTGTCAAATCCCTCCTCTGGGCCTACGCCGTGCCGGCTGTAATCAGTCAGGTTATCGCGTCGGTCTATAATATTGTTGATAGAGTGTTCCTTGGTCAGACCGTTGGCGCATTGGCTATTGCAGGTCTTGCCATCACCATGCCCATCATGAACATCGTCCATGCCTTCGGGTCCTTGGTGGGAGCGGGTTCATCGGCTCGCATGAGCATCGTTTTGGGTCGTAAAGACGAGCGTTGGGCGGAGAAAATCTTGGGCAACAGCGTGTGGCTCACCCTTTTCTTTGGCATTATTTTCGTTTTGGGCGGCTATCTTTTTATGAATCCCATCTTGCACGCCTTTGGTGCCTCAAATTCCACCATCGCCTACGCCCGTGACTACATGGTCATCGTCTTGCCAGGCATGTTCCTCACTACCATAACCTTCAACCTCTGCGGATTGATTCGAGCTTCGGGCTATCCCGCCAAAGCCATGTGGATTATGGCTGGAGGAGCCGTGCTCAACATTGTCCTCGATGCCCTCTTCATCCTCGTCTTTGGTTGGGGCATTCGCGGTGCTGCCGGTGCTACAATCATATCCATGGCGGTCTCTTCCGTCTTCTCCATCGCTCATTTTGTACAAAAGAGTTCTTTCATCCGTTTCAAACGGCATTGTTGGACTCCAAAGTTTTATATCTTTCGCAACATCCTCGCCATCGGCATCAGCCCATTTTCGATGAATGTGGCAGCCTTCGCCGTTGTGGCGCTTTTGAACAAGCAGCTGATTCGCTATGGTGGCGACCTTGCCGTAGGTGCCTATGGTGTGGTGAATACCGTCAGTGGGTTGATTCTCATGTTCTTCTTGGGCATCTGTCAAGGTATGCAGCCTATTGCAGGCTACAACTATGGTGCTGGACACAACGACCGTCTCAAGGAGGTGTATAAACTCACCTTGAAAATTTCTGTGATGATTGGTCTTGTCGGTAGTTTTGTGGCAATGGTATTCCCGCGTCCCATCATTCGTTGTTTTGCAACAGATAATGCACTGATTCAAATTGGTATTCCCGCATTGCGATTCTTGATGGTGATGGCTCCTGTCATAGCCTACACCGTAACAAACTCCCAGTTTTTCCAATCGATAGACAAGCCTTGGATTGCTATTGCTACAAGCCTTTCCCGTCAGGTCGTATTCTTGATACCGTTGATGTTTTTGATACCTTCTCTTTGTGTTAAGTGGAACATTTGTGATGGTTTGACAGGCGTTTGGGCAAGTTGCACCATCTGCGACGTTCTGGGTGCCGTGCTTTCTACGGTTCTTTTGCTCTCACAGCTTAAGGTTTTCCGCCCAGGCTATCAAGCGCCAACCAGAAAACCCAAGGAACATGGCCCGAAGGCTAATGAAAATTGAGAATTAAACTCATAGCTCTCTTTATGCGCCGAATTTCAACCTTTCTCTGCTTGTCGTTTCTTGCGCTTTTTGCGCAAGGTCAGGTTGCGCATGACACCTTGCCATCCCGCCCAAAGGTGGGCTTGGTCTTGGGAGGTGGAGGCGCAAAAGGCTCAGCCCATATTGGTGTGCTTAAGTATTTGGAAGAGAATGGTATTCCGGTAGATTACGTGGTGGGAACCAGTATGGGTTCCATTATGGGCGGTTTGTATGCTATGGGATACAGTGCCGACGAGTTGGAGGATTTGATATCGAATATCGACTGGTCGGTTTATATCAAAGGCGTCATCGATCGTCGGTATCAGCCTTCCGCCAGTAGGTTGAGGTCGGAAGTCCTTTTCAAGGTCCCTTTTGGAACGGGCGAGTTCGACGAGACTATGGCGCGGCCGTTGCTTGGCACTTTGCCCAGCGCCTTCGTGTCGGGAACGAATCTCATCAATCTTTTCAATTCGCTTTGTGTCGGCTATCAGGATTCAATGGATTTCTCCCAGTTTCCTATACCATTCGCTTGCGTGGCCACCGACATCTCCACAGGCGAGGAAGTGGTGCTGCGTAGTGGAGATTTTGCCCATGCCATCCGTGCCAGTATGGCAATTCCGGGTGTGTTTTCGCCGGTGGAGATTGACGGCAGGCTGTTGGTGGACGGCGGACTGGTGAATAATTTCCCAGTGGACATTTGCCGCAAGATGGGCGCTGACATTGTCATTGGCGTGGAGGTGGCTTCGGATTTGGAACGGAATCTTGACAACTTACAGACTTTGCCTCAGCTGATGAATCAGTTGATGAACATTGTGGTGGCCAAGAAAAAGGTTGAAAATCGTAAATTGTGCGATGTGTATATCCGTCCGGATGTGAGTGGATACAATATGTTGAGTTTTAACAAAGAAGCTATTGATACGATAGTAAACCGTGGCTATCGCGACGCACAACGGATGCAGGCTGATTTGCAGGCGATAAAACGTCGCGTGGGTGATGCTTCGCGCGAGTTGCAAGCTCCTCGGGCGGTGAATGTTTCCCACGACACGATAAGGCTCTACGGAGTGAACATTTCTGGCGTTACCGACAAGGAAAGACGCTGGATTATGCGGAAAAGTCGCCTTGAAATAGGTGTTCCCATTTCGGGTTCGCAGATTGTTGAGGTGGTTTCCTATCTTGAAGGTTTGGGTACTTATGAATCTGTAACCTATACATTGACAAAGCGTCGCAACAAAGGCGATACCATCGCTATGCTGGACATCAAGGAAGAGTACGACTGGTACGATTTGAACTTGTCGCTCTCGCCTGCCAAACCGCATAGTGTGGGCGTGGGGTTTCGTTACGATTCGGAAGAAAGCACCACGATTTTCTTGGATATGGGGTTGAATCGCAATAGATTGTCTGGTGCAAAGTTGGATTTGCAGACTCGTTTGGGCTACAATCCTCGATTTCATATGCAATTCACGCTGGCGGGTATGTCTCTTGCCAACCTAAATCTGTACTATGATTTTGGTAGCGTAACTTATCGTGCCTTGTATCAAGATGTTTCGAATTTTTCGTTGCAATACCGCAACCATACCGTCGGATTGTATGTATCGGAGTTCAATTTGCGAAACGTTTCTGTCGCAGTGGGAGCGGAAAATGAATTTTTGATTTACGATCGATATCCTTCGGCTCGTTGGATGGACGAGGAACGTCTCGACAATAGCACGTTCGCCTTATATGGAAAACTATTGTCTGACAACTTGGACGATGCCTATTTCGCCCGACAGGGTCGTTGTTACGCCTTGGGTTTTGGCGTTAAGACCGATGCAACCATCAAGCGTTGGAGTCATATTTCGTATGTTTCAAGCTGTTATGCGGATATCAGTTTCCATTCCCAGTGGTATTTCTCCCCTTGGAATGGATCCGTGACAGTTACGCCGCAATGCTATCTGAGAATGTTGTTGGGCGGCTATCATGTATCGCAATCGAACTACGCCGGCAATGACTATGTGGGTCGCTATGTGTCGCAGCAACTTCCATTTGTGGGATTGGACGATCCTTTGATTTTGGAAGATGGCGCGATGGTTCTGCGATGTGATTTGCGATGGAATGTCAAAGGAAATCATTACATATCGGCCATTGTGAATTTTCTACGTTCACAGGAACTGCGGCATTTTGTCTCAAACCGACCCAATCCTTTTGATGGTTGTTGGGGCGTGGCGCTGCAATATGGAATCAAGTCCCCCATCGGCCCAATCTCTGTTGACTTGCATTGGTCTGATATAACAAATAAGGTGGGAGTCTATTTCAATTTGGGCTATGTATTTTAAGTGATGAGTTTGAAATGATGAGTTGGAATGAATAATCAGCAATTATCAATTATTATTATATGATTCCTAATACTTTTGGAATAAAAGCCACTGCGGATAAAGTACTGGAGGTTGCCTCTGAAATCCAGTTGCAAGATATGCTTTCTTCGGGAGAGCTGCTCCGTTCTCCTTATTTGGTTGTGGGTGGGGGCAGTAATCTGGTCTTTACACGTCACTTCCCTGGTACTGTCGTATTGATGCAAAACAAAGGCATTGGGTTGCTTGCAGAGGATGAAATTCATCGCAAGGTATCCGTAAAGGTTGCTGCTGGCGAGGTCTTGGACGACTTTGTGCGTTTTTCTTTTGAGCGTGGATGGCACGGCGCTGAGAATCTTGCCGCCATACCAGGCACCGTTGGCGCCGCACCGGTCCAGAATGTCGGCGCCTATGGTGTAGAGGCAAAAGACATTGTTTTGGAGGTTAATGCTTATGAAATCGCCACTGGTGAGAAACGTGTCTTTTCCAATGCCGATTGCCGTTTTGGCTACCGCGACAGTGTCTTCAAGCACGAGGCAAAAGACCGTTATGTTGTTGCATCCGTGGTATTCTCGTTGTCGTTGGATTTCAATCCTAACCTTAACTACGCCGCTTTGGCGTCGCTGGAGAAGCCTGTTACGCCTCAGTCCTTGGTTGACGCTATTACCAATCTGCGTTGGTCCAAGCTGCCCAAACCCGAAGAGACCGGCAGTGCGGGAAGTTTCTTCAAGAACCCCATCGTTACGGCGTCGCATTATGAGACTTTGAAGGCGGAATATCCCGACTTGGTGGCATATCCGGCAGGTGACGGATTTAAGCTGGCGGCGGGTTGGCTGATAGAACATGCGGGTTGGAAAGGCAGGAATCTCGGCAAGTGCGGCGTTTACGAAAAACAAGCCTTGGTGCTGGTGAACCATGGCGGTTGCTCGGGCGAGGATGTGTTGCGTCTGGCTTCTGCCGTTGAGGCCGATGTTCAGGCCAAATTTGGAGTCCTTCTTGAAAAAGAAGCTATCGTTATATGATAGAATAATTTATCCGTTGTACATTATTAATTATCAATTATAGTATATGAACCCTTCTCTCTTCTGGAACTGGTTTTTAGACAACAACGAGCAGTTGACCATGCTCGACGATATTAACGATGCCGAACGTCAGCAGTTGCTCGACGCCATGCAACATCAATTGGATTCCTATTGCGAAGGCCTTACTTTTGAAATAGGCGAACCTACGCCTTCGGGTAGGACGCTTACCTTCTCGGCGGAAGGTGATTTGGACCTGTTTGCCGCCGTGGCGGAACTTGTCGAAAATGCGCCCGTTTTGGATTGGTGGGACGTGATTGCGTTTCGTCAGCCTAAGGGAAAAGGCCTCAAAGTGCAGTTCGATAAATATCATTTCGATACCTCCAAGATGTATTTTCAGCAGCTTGAGAACGAGTCCTCTCCCGATGTGCTCGGCTTGATGGTGGCCTTGCCGGATTTTCCCGCCAACGCCAGCGATGAAATGATAGATGACCTCTCCGTAGGCGCTTATGTCACCCTCGAGTCCATGATTGGCGAGTTTGACTGTGCCACTTTGGTGGGCTACCTCGACATCTGTCCATTGCCTAAGGAACCTTTCAAGGAGGGTTTCAGACCGCTCGACGATTTTCCCGATTTCGTGGAATGGTTCAAAGGCAACTGATTAGGATAATGTTTTAATTTCGCCGCCGGAATCAAGCTCCAGTGTGACTTTGAAATGAATGTGAAGTAAAAAGTGAAACTATTTCGTATTGAGCGGGGTCCGGCGTTTGCCGGACCCCGCTTTTATGCTGTCGGATTTGTAAAGGATTATGTCAGTTGGTGGGGACTGTGGTCAAATCAATCCACCACCATGCTGTTTGATGAAATCTGCCTTGGAAAACCAAGTCAAACATTGCCGGTGCTCTATGATTGTGAATAACGTTAATAAAATTATGCCGTGAATTGCCTTTATTCAAAGAAAAAATCATATCTTTGCAATTCGTGTGGCATGACTTATGAGGAGAATGAGATTTTGATTTTTAGACTAATAGCATAATTCAACTTTATAACAATGAACAAAGTAGATGTTCTTCTTGGTTTGCAGTGGGGCGACGAAGGCAAAGGCAAGGTCGTCGATGTCTTGACTCCTCAGTATGATGTTATCGCCCGTTTCCAAGGCGGTCCCAATGCCGGCCATACGCTCGAATTCAACGGAATCAAGCACGTGCTTCATATCATCCCGTCTGGCATTTTCCACAAGGAGAAACTGAACGTCATCGGCAATGGAGTATTGATTGAGCCTCGCATCTTCATGCAGGAAGTCGAAGAACTTTCAAAGAAAGGTGTCGATGCAACCTTGAATCTTTACATCTCTAAGAAGGCTCATCTCATTCTTCCTTCCCATCGCATGATGGACGCCGCCAACGAACAGGCTAAGGGTAATGCCAAAATCGGTTCCACCCTCAAGGGTATCGGACCTGCCTATACCGACAAAATTGCCCGTACAGGTCTCCGTGTGGGTGACATCTTGGAGTTCGACTTCAAGGAAAAATATGAATTGCTGAAGATTCAACATCTGCAGATGGCTCAAACGTTGAAGTTCAATGTGGCAGATTTCCGCATTGACGGCATGACATTGGACCAATACGAAGCAGAGTGGATGAAGTCTCTTGAAACACTTCGCCAATTCAAACTTATCAATAGTGAATATTTTATCAACGACTGCCTGAAAAACAACAAGAAAGTGCTTGCCGAAGGTGCCCAGGGCTCCATGCTCGACATTGACTTTGGTTCCTATCCTTTTGTGACTTCTTCTTCCACTATCACAGCAGGAGTATGCTCTGGTTTGGGTGTCGCTCCCTCCGCCATCGGTCGCGTGATGGGCATCACCAAAGCCTATTGCACCCGAGTGGGTGCCGGCCCTTTCCCCACCGAACTTTTCGATGAAACAGGCAAAAGACTTTGCGAGTTAGGACACGAGTATGGTGCCACCACAGGCCGTTCGCGTCGTTGCGGTTGGATTGACATTCCCGCTTTGCGCTACGCTTGTATGCTCAACGGCGTTACCGATCTTTTCGTCACCAAACCCGATGTGATGAACGACTTTGACGAAATAAAGATGTGCGTGGAATATGAAATCAATGGACAAAAGACCTCCGAAATTCCCTTCGAGTTCAATGCCGTTGAAATCAAGCCCGTGTTGCGTTCCTATCCTGGTTGGAAGCAGTCGCTTGCCACTGCCGGCGCTTACGAGAAACTGCCGCAACGCTTGTTGGACTACCTTTCCGCCATTGAGAAGGAAACGGGCGTCAATGTGATGGCAGTTTCCATCAGTCCCGACCGTAAGGACGTTCTGTACAAATAAGGTGTAGTCGAGTTTGCAAGTTTTTCCGCCTCTCGCGGACAGAATAGTGAACGAGCACAACGACAGCACGATTTAGTAAAATCAATAATTAAAACCCAACAATAATGAAAAAAATCTTTCTTCTTGCATTGATTTGTCTGCCATTCATTGTCAATGCGCAAACCAAAGTGAAAGAAACCGACGTTCCTCAGTCTGTTTTGCTGGCATTGGAGAAGACTTATGACTCTTACAAGGTTAAGACATGGTATCAGGCTCCTGGTCAGTATATCGCAGAATTCATTATTGACGGATTGCACGGCAGAGGTTATTTTACCTCTTCGGGCGATTGGCAATATAGCTCATTCCCCGTTGAAATCGCCGAGTGTCCAACTTTGATGAACACCTATTTCGAAAACAACTATCCGGGATACCGCATCAAGTCTATCGACTACATCGAAGAGATGAGTGGTGACAACTACTATCGCATGATTATTGTGCAGAAAGGCGTAGGATTCGAGGACAACGAGTTGATTTTCGATACCAGAGGAAAACTCCAGAAAAGCAATGCTCCCGACCCCGACGTGGTGAAGCGTGAGTTCTATACCCGCAACAATCCCGATGCCGACGCTTCGGGTGTGGGAAAGAGCGGCAAACGCCCCAACGCTGTCGAGGATGTTCCCGAAACCTTGAAAGAGGCTCCCGCCGATGCCATTACCGCTGATTTCAACAAGCGTTATCCTGCCACCCGTTTGAGCAAGGGTCCTGAATGGGTAAAACGTGGAAATGACGAATTCGTGGCCTACTATACGAATAACCAAAAGGCTGATTTCGAGGCTGTTTATAGCACCGAGACCAATAAACTCGTAAAGATTGGTAAGGTGTTGGGCGAAGAGCGTTACACCAGCGCAATCTTGAAATATCTGGATGAGAAATTCAAAGGCGAGAAGTACAAAGTTGTCAAGATGGTTGTATATGAGTTTGACTCTAAATATCGTGACTCCGAAACTGGCAAGAAGCCTAAAAGCTACACCTATGTGGTTGTCCGCCAGAAGGTGAAAGGTCCGCAGCGCTACAAATTCACCCGTATGGAATTTGACAGCAACAAGGCTTTCATGGGTCTCTTGAGCCAACCGCTCGACGAAAAGGATATTCAATAGTCCCTTGCAAACAAAATACATATAAAAAAAGACCGCCAATTGGCGGTCTTTTTTTGCGTAAGAAGAATGTTATGCGCCCATCATCTCTTGAATGGTCGAGATGGCGCTTTGAATGGACTTGATATTCTCGCAGCTCATCGAAAGTCGCTCGCTGCTTTCTTTTAAATATACAGTATTGCTGTGAGACTGTGCATATTGTATCATTTTCATGAAATTTGGGGAACTGTAGAACGGACTGTCTTGGCTCGAGGCAAAATGACAAATCATTCGGTCTTGCTTCAAGATGAGCTTTTCGATGCCAAACTCCTTTGCGATGCGCCTTAATGTAATGGTAAGGATCAATTCCTGCGTGGCGACGGGGATGGGGCCGAAGCGGTCGATAAGACGCTCTCTGTACTGGTCCAATTCGGCTTCCGAAGAGAGGTCGTTCAGCTCTTTGTAAAGAAGCAGTCGTTCGCTGATGCTTGTCACATAGTCGTCGGGAAGCATCACTTCGAGGTCCGTCTCTATGGTGCATTCCTTTACAAATTCTTTCTTCTCTTCCAACTCTTGTTGGAAAAGTTCCTTGAAGTCGCTTTCCTTCAGCTCTTCTATGGCTTCGTTGAGGATTTTGTGGTACATGTCGTAGCCAATCTCACTGATGAAGCCGCTCTGCTCTGCGCCCAAGATGTTGCCCGCCCCGCGAATGTCGAGGTCGCGCATGGCGATGTTGAAACCGCTTCCGATGGTTGAAAATTCCTCGATGGCTTTGAGCCGCTTCTGCGCTTCTGTTGTAAGCACCGAGAACGAAGGAATGATCATGTAGCAAAACGCCTTTTTGTTGCTGCGCCCCACGCGGCCGCGCATTTGGTGAAGGTCGCTCAGTCCGAAGTTTTGGGCGCTATTGATAATCATGGTGTTGGCGTTCGGAATATCCAATCCGTTTTCCACGATGGCGGTTGCCACTAACACGTCAATCTCGCCTGCCAAGAACCTCATCAAGGTCTCTTCCACAACTTTGCCGTCCATTTGTCCATGCGCGATGGCAACGTTGGCGTCGGGTACCAGCCTTTGCACCAGCCCTGCCATCTCAGGAAGGTTTTCGATGCGGTTGCTTACAAAGAAAGTCTGTCCGCCACGCGACATCTCGTAGGCAATGGCATCGCGGATGGTTTCTTCGCTGAAAGGAACCAATTCTGTTTGAATGGGTTGTCGGTTTGGCGGCGGCGTCTGTATCACGCTCAGGTCTCGTGCTCCCATCAGCGAAAACTGCAAGGTTCGAGGAATAGGCGTAGCGGTAAGAGTAAGGCAATCAACATTGACCTTCATCTGACGTAGTTTCTCTTTTACGCTTACGCCAAACTTCTGCTCCTCATCGATGATGAGCAATCCCAAGTCCTTGAATTTGAGTTTGCTGTTGGTGATGGCGTGGGTGCCTATCAGAATGTCAATCTTGCCAGATTCTACATCTTTGTATATTTGATTTTTCTCCTTGACGGTGCGGAATCTATTGAGGTAATCCACCTTTACGGGCATGCCCTTTAATCGCTCCGAGAATGTGTTGTAGTGCTGGAATGCAAGAATTGTATTTGGTACCAGGACTGCCACTTGCTTGGAGTCGCAGCAGGCTTTGAAAGCGGCTCGGATGGCTACTTCGGTCTTGCCGAATCCTACGTCGCCGCACACCAGTCGGTCCATGGGCGACGAAAGTTCCATGTCGTGTTTTACGTCGCGTGTGGCTTTGTTCTGGTCGGGCGTGTCTTCGTAGAGGAAAGAGGCTTCCAATTCGTTTTGTAGGTAGCTGTCGGCACTATAGGAAAATCCCTGCGAGGCTTTGCGCTTGGCGTACAGCGCTATAAGGTCTTTTGCGATGTCCTTTACCTGTTTCTTGGTGCGTTGCTTGAGTACTTGCCAAGTGTTGCTTCCCAGTCGGTTGAGGGTAGGGGCGATGCCTTCTTTTCCTACATAGCGACTGATTTTGTGCAGACTGTGTATGCTGATGTAAAGGGTGTCGCCGTTTTTGTAGGACAGGCGAATGACTTCCTGTGTCTTGCCGTTGTTTGTCACCTTTTCCAGTCCGGAAAACCTTCCAACGCCGTAGTCGATATGTGTGACGAAGTCGCCTGGCTTGAGCTCGAAAAGTTCTTTCAAAGTCAGCGCTTCGTGGGTTTGCTGCAGGTTGCGTACTGTGTATTTGTGGTAGCGGTCGAAGATTTCGTGATCGGTGAAATAGATGAATTTTTCGGCATGGTCGATGAATCCATGGTGAAGAGGATCCATTACCCTTGTGGCGTCGAGGTCGGCTATCGGTGTGTCGGCAAATAGCTTTTCAAGACGGTTTTTCTGAGAGTCGTTGCTGACGGAAATAAGGATTGTATAGCCTTTCTCGCTATAGTCTTTCAGCGTGTTTACCAGAAAATCGAACTGCTTGTTGATATGCGGCTGAGGTTCGCTTTGTGTCTTGAGGGTATGTGCATTGTTGAAATAGAGACTGTTGCCGTGCTCAATAATCTTGCAGTTGATCAGTTCCTTGAGAAATGCGTTGGCGCTGCAGTATAGGTCGTCGGGTTCCACATGGTTTACGGCGCTTTGCATTTTCTCGAAAGTGCTTTTCGCTGTGCTATAGGCTTTTTCAAGCGTTTCGCAGACGAGCATAAGACCCTGTGCCCACACAATATCGCTGCTTCCAAAGTAGTGATTCAGGGGGACTTTTTCTTCTACGGTCAGTACTTTTTCCTGTTTGCGTTCGATGTTGGGAAGGATGGCAATTTGGTCGAACTGCTTTACGGAAAGCTGGCTTATTGGGTCGAATGTGCGCAGTGAGTCTATCTCGTCGTCGAAGAACTCGATGCGGAATGGATATTCGTTGGCGTAGGAAAAAACGTCGATAATACCGCCTCGAACGGCATATTGTCCGGGCTCTACCACAAAATCCACGCGTTCGAACTCATAATCCTGCATCACATCTATCACGGTGTCCATGTCGAGCTTGGAGCCCCGTACGATTTGCATCGTGTTTTGCGTCAAGGTCTTTTTCGAGACGACTTTCTCCGAAAGGGCTTCGGGATAGGTTACAATCAAGAGCCGGCGCCCGGCGCTGAGCTGCTTTATCACGGCGGAGCGTTGCAACACGTTGGCGTTGTCGATCTCTTCGGTCTGATAGGGTTTGCGGTAGGCGGTGGGGAAGAGAAGCACCTGCTTTTTCTCAATCTCTAAATCTTTCTCGTCCAATAGCGTCTCCAGATCGTTGAGTAGGTAGTAGGCTTCTTCTTTGTCGCTGGCGATGAAGAGTTGGTTGCATTCGGTTTTTTGTTGGGCAAGTACGGCTGCCGCCACAGCGGGCAACGAACCCGTCATGCCGTTTATCTGGATGCGTGCTTGCGGTTGTGCAAGCGCCTCCCTCAAGTCCGTCACCAGTTTTGAATTGCTATAGTATTCCGAAAGTATCATAATAAAGTTACAAAATTACGTAAACTTTGAGAAACAGACAAAAAAAGAATGTTAAGTTATTCTCTTTTCCATTTTATTGCTGGAAATCAATGTTGTTTTGATCCTTGAAAAGCACGAGATACGAAAATTTCTTTTTCCTCGTTTATATAGTCGTATAGTTCACCGTTAAGACTATCCTAAATTCAACTCAGATTATGAACATTACAATTCTTTGGGCAGACGATGAAATTGATTTGCTGAAACCTCACGTGCTTTTCTTGGAAGAAAAAGGCTACAGCGTTATTCCTGTAACCAGTGGCGGCGAGGCTGTGGATATTGTCGCTTCGCAGCCTGTAGATATCGTTTTCCTTGACGAGAACATGCCGGGACTCAGCGGTTTGGACACTTTGTCCATCATCAAGGAAAAACATCCGCAAATTCCTGTAGTGATGATTACCAAGAGCGAGGAGGAACATTTGATGGACGAGGCTTTGGGTGGAAAGATTTCAGATTACCTTATCAAGCCGGTCAAGCCCAACCAAATCCTCCTTACCGTTAAAAAGCACACGGAGGCGCGTCGCCTGATGAATGAGAAGACTTCAATGTCGTACCAGCAGCAATTTCGTGAGATTGGCATGGAACTTTCCGACAGGATTGATTTCAACAAATGGGTTGAACTGTACAAGAAACTTGTATATTGGGAAATTGAACTTGCAAGTACCGAAGACGAGGGAATCCATGAGATTTTCCTGTCCCAGAAGGAGGAGGCCAACCGCCTCTTTTGCCGCTACTACGAGTCGAACTATGTGGGGTGGCTTAACGATAATGTCGAAAAACCTTTGCTTTCGCCTTCCGTCTTGCGCGAAAAACTCTTCCCCTTGCTTCGCGAAGACCGACCCACTTTCTTGATAGTGATTGACAATTTCCGATACGACCAGTGGAAATTCCTTCAGCCGGCCATAGAGCAGTATTTCCGTACAGATGAGGATGCTATCTTCTATAGTATTCTTCCTACTACTACCCAGTTTGCCCGTAATGCGATGTTTGGTGGTCTTATGCCTTCGGAAATCGAGCGCAAATATCCTCAGTATTGGGTGAATGAGGATGAAGAAGGCTACAAGAACCAGTTTGAAAATGAATTGCTTGACGAAAACTTGCGTCGCAATGGGTTTAATATCAAGCACTCTTACAACAAGGTGCTCAACGCCCAATATGGTGCGAAACTCGTGGATACTATCCCCAATTTGATGCACAACAAGCTCAATGTGATTATCTATAATTTCATCGACATGCTTTCGCACGCCCGCACCGACTCCAACATAGTACGCGAGTTGGCCTCTGACGAGAAGGCTTATCGTTCCGTGACTTTGTCGTGGTTTGAGCATTCACCTTTGGCCGAAACGTTGAAGGAACTCGCCGACAGGGATGTTAACGTGGTCATCACTACCGACCATGGGTCGGTGCGTATCGACAAACCCGTCAAGGTGAAGGGCGACAGGGAGATTTCGGTGAATCTGCGCTACAAGCAAGGCCGCATGTTGGACTATGATTCCCGTCAGGTATTTGAGGTGAAAGATCCCGCCAAGATTTTCCTACCCAAGCGCCACATCACCTCACCCTACATCTTCGCGCACGAGAATGATTTCTTTGCCTATCCCAACAACTATAACCAATATGTGCAGTACTACGAAAACACCTTTCAGCATGGTGGCGTTTCGATGGAGGAAATATTGATTCCTTTTGTGGTGCTGAGAAAACGGTCGTAGATGTTTCTCCTCGTTTGAATTTTCCGTTTCTAATAACAAAGATGTCCACACAATTTCAAGTGTGGACATCTTTCTTATTTCATGGATAGCGAGATGCGGCGTCGTTTTAGGTCCACCTCGAGCACTTTCACTTGTACATGCTGGTGAAGGTGTACCACCTCGTTGGGGTCGTTAACGCGACGGTTTGCCATTTGGCTGATATGTACCAGTCCGTCTTGGTGTACGCCTACATCTACAAAGGCTCCAAAGGCTGTGATGTTGGTCACGATGCCGGGCAGTACCATGCCTTCCTTGAGATCTTCGATGCGCGTGATGTTCTTGTCAAATTCAAACACTTCGAATTTCGCGCGGGGGTCGAGCCCTGGTTTGTCCAATTCTTTCATGATGTCTTGGAGTGTGGGCAGTCCGCAATCCTCGCCGACAAAATCTTCCAAAACAATCTTTTTGCGCAAGTCTTTGTCGTGCATCAATTGTTCTACGCTTGCGCCCACTTTCTCTGCCATGCGCTCTACCAAGGCGTATCGCTCGGGGTGTACGGCACTGCGGTCCAGCGGATTCTCGCTTTCTCTAACACGCAAGAAGCCAGCGCATTGCTCAAAGGCTTTCGCACCCAGGCGTTCCACCTGGAGTAGCTCTTTTCTTGAGGAAAAAGCGCCTTTTTTGTTGCGGTAATCAACAATCTTTCCTGCCAAAACGGGTCCGATTCCGCTCACATAGCTGAGCAGCTCACGACTGGCGGTGTTGAGCTCAACGCCAACGCTGTTGACGCAACTCACCACCACGTCTTGCAGACTTTCTTGCAACAGTGTTTGGTTGACGTCGTGCTGGTACTGTCCTACGCCGATGCTTTTGGGGTCGATTTTCACCAATTCGGAGAGCGGATCCATCAGTCGGCGACCGATGCTCACCGCGCCACGAACGGTCACGTCGTAGTCGGGAAATTCCCTACGCGCCACGTCGGACGCGGAATAGACCGAAGCACCGCTCTCGCTCACCATTACGGCGATGGGTGTGCCTTTGAAATGGCATCGCTTCACCACCTCTTCTGTTTCTCGTCCTGCGGTGCCGTTGCCGATGGCTATGGCTTCGATGTGGAAGGCTTCCACGAGGTTCTCCAATTTATTGACGGCGGCGCGCTCTTCTCTCACGGAGGTGAAAGGATAGATGGTTTCGTTGTGTATCAGTTGTCCTTGCGCGTCAAGGCAGACAACCTTGCATCCTGTGCGGAATCCAGGGTCGATGGCGAGGGTCCGTTTCTGCCCGAGAGGCGAAGCCAGCAAAAGCTGACGCAGATTTTCGGCAAAGACGCGGATGGCTTCCTTGTCTGCTTTCTCTTTGAGCAGATTGTAGAATTCGGTCTCTATGGAAGGGGCGAGGAGGCGTTTGTAACTGTCGGCAACGGCGAGTCTAACTTGTTCGGAAGATGCGTAGTCGCCTCTTACATAGTGGCGATCCAACGCTTCGATGGCTTGAGTGTCGTCGGCGGGAGCGACGTGTACACGTAGAAATCCTTCCTCTTCGCCACGGAATAGGGCGAGGATACGATGCGATGGAGCGCGCATGGCATCTTCTTGCCAGTCGAACCACGACTGGAATTTTCCCGCCTCTTCTTCTTTGTTTTTGATGACCTTGGAGGTGAGTTTTGCCGTGCGTCGGAAGATGCCGCGCACTTTGTTGCGGGCGTTGATGTCTTCGTTGATGCGCTCGGCAATGATGTCGCGGGCGCCAGCCAAAGCCTCTTCGATGGTGTTTACGCCTTTCTCTTCGTTGATGTATCGGGCTGCAAGTTGGTCTAGGTTGCAGGCATATTGCTTCCAGAGATAGTTTGCCAAAGGTTCAAGGCCACGCTCTATTGCCATTGTGGCACGCGTTTTGCGTTTGGGTTTGTAGGGCAGGTAGAGGTCTTCAAGTTCCGTCATGCTTTGTGCGTTGCGCAGTTGTTGCTCCAACTCGGGAGTGAGCTTTCCTTGCTCCGAAATAGAGGCGAGGATGGCATCGCGGCGTTTGTCCAGTTCTTTGAGCTTTATTAGAAGGTCTCGGATGGCGGTAATCTGCACTTCGTTGAGCGATCCTGTAGCCTCTTTGCGATAGCGTGCTATAAAAGGAACGGTACAACCTTGTTCCAGCAGTTCGATGGTTTTCTCCACTTGGCGTGTGCCGATGCTGAGTTGTGCTGCAATAATGCTTGCGTAGTCCATGTGATAATTATTCTATTATAAGAAGTGTAATAATGTATTTTTTGCAAAGATACAAAAAAAGCCCGTACTTTCGCACGGGCTTTTTGAAGTATAAGTATAAAAACTTATTTCTTGATGACTTTCTGCATGCTTACACCTTCGTTGGTGATGGTGCGAACCATGTAGATGCCATTGCTGAGGTTGCTGATGTCGATGGAACCGGCATTCTTGGTGTTGAGAACCACGCGGCCGGTTGCGTCGATGATTTCGATGCTCTTAACGCCTTCAGCAACAACGTTCAACATGTCGTTTGCGGGGTTAGGATAGATGGCAACATTGTTGTCGATATCGTTGATGCCAACACCGCTGGTGAGGGTGATGTCGTCGATGAGCATCCAATACACATCACTGCAGTTGTGGTGACGGAAAGCAACGTAGATGGTTTGTCCTGCATAAGCGCTAAGGTTCACCTCTTTTTTCGTGAAGTTCACGCTGCTCACGCGTTCGGTGAATACCTGAGAGAAGTCGCTGAGATCGGTTCCTGTAGTGGAAACGAGAACGCTGTAGTTTTCGTTGTAGTAGCTTGCGTCAACACCGCCTACATACCAAGAAAGTTTCATGTTGGTTTCGTTTGCGGGAATTTCGATAGCAGGTGAAATCATCCAGTTGTCGGGATTCAATGCTCCAATGTCGTTAATGTAGGAAGCTGAACCTACAACACCAGAACCAGAGTGGGTGTAGTTAGTGTTTCCATTCCAGTAATTGTAGTCCCAGCCATAGCCATCGCCATCGTTGTCGATGAATGTCCAGCAACCGATTGCATCGGTGGGTTCGAATCCCATGGTGTAGGGGAATTGGGTGATGTTGTTGCAATCTACAGAGGTAACGTCAAATTCAAAGTTGGCAGTGCCGGTAGTATTTGTTACAGCCAGTGTTACGTGGTGTACGCCAGCATTTGTCCAGGTAGTAGAAACAGATTCGCCAGTTGCTGTAGCGGGATTTCCGTCAGCAAAGGTCCATTGAATAGAGGTGATGGGGTCAACGCTAATGTATTCAACTCTGTAGCTTGCAGCGTTGCCGTTGATTACCTGGCTGGAACCGTAAACGCCAGAGATAATGGGGTTCTGTCCTGCTTGAGGTGCTTGAGCGATAAGACCATTGATGATGTTGCAAGCCTGGGTGGTGGAAGTGCTGCTGCTTACACCCCAAGATTCTCCGTAAAGGGAGCAGAAGTAGCCGCTGGGAGTAATCAAATATACGCTGGGAACATAGCCTTCGTACAAAGGATAGCAAGTATACAAACATGTGCCGTTTGCGTCATCGTCGATGATGGGATAGGGAACGGGGTTGCCCTGAGCATCAACAGTCCAGTTGCCACAAGTTTTGTCACTATAGCCGGATCCGCCGGCGGGACCGTAGATTTGAGCTGTTGTGTTACGGCTTTCGGATTCGACCCAGATAACTTGAACGTTGCTCATTGCATCAAGGGCTTCGAGGATTCCCGAAAGGTGGAACTGCCAGCAAGGATTGCACCAGGTGCAGCTGTAGTCGATTACAACAGACGTGCCTTCGTTGAGGATGGCGGACAAATCAACCTGGTTGCCGTTGATGTCGTTGGCGACAAAAGGAGTGTTAATGTGAGCCCAGGTGGGATCGGTGTTGATTCCCTTGGCGTTGTTTGCCAAGATGGACTGATTCTGTGCAAATGACATGGAGCTCATCAACACAGCGAGAACAACTAATAAGAGTTTTTTCATATATTATCTGTCTTGTTATTCGCCATCAGACACTTCGGCTTTAAAAATTATTTTCCAAGTGCAAAAATACAAATATCTTTTGAATATTTTTATTTTTTGAATAATTTTTTTTACGAACGAAAATTCCTTTATTGAACTACAAGTTTTAAAGTTTCGATTGGCAAATCCTTATGGTGGACTCTAACTATATAAATGCCCTTATCTATATCCGAAACAGAAATCTCCATGGAGTGTCCATTAATTTGAGCAGTTTTGACTTTCTGCCCTTCAAATGTCAAAATCTCAATATACGTTATGTCTTGTTCTGACGAAATCGTAAAATAATCGTGAGCGGGATTTGGAGTTATTGTCGTTGAAGCATCTTCTAATGGAGATGTTGAGTGGTTTGACTTGGCTTTGTCGGTTTGAGAAGTCGGACAAGTAGCGATCGTTTGGGAGCTTAAATGCGGCAAATTTTCCCGAGAAATGTTAGTTATGATACTAGTGTGTGTGAGATTGTTTCTCAATGCTGCTATTTGGAACGGGTGATGCCCGCAATGTAAAGTTTCATTTGATGATTGCATATCACACTGATTGTTAGATTCGGACAGATTCTTGTATTTCCAAATGTATGAATCATTATTATTTGGAGTTGCGTGGCTTGAAGCGATAAATCCATCTTGAGTTGTTAAATCGAATGAGTATATTTCATCGATGTCTTTTGGGTAAATTTGTGTAAAAGTTCCTGAATTTCCAAAGCGAGGACAAGTCGTCTTGTTGATTATGTACGATTGTCCAAATGTGCCTATCTCGTCATTATATATAAACGAATATTCACCGCCAGTTCCTCTTAAATCTTGCAATCTAATCCATTCACTATTATTCTCATAGAGCAACTCGCTTATGATGTATGGGTGGTCAGCATTGTCACATCTCATTCCTATGACCGAAATACCATACTTATTAGAGCCGGTTCTTGGCAAACAAATACCTTTAGCAGCCAAATAAAAACAATCAAGACCATTTGTGTTGCCACCATCAATTGCAAAGACCTTAGAGTAGCTCTTATTATTGGCATCGATCCAATCGGAATGAAAAAAATCTGAATAGATTCTATCTAAAGAAAGGTTTGAGACTAAATTAAGATATGTCCTTTGAAAAGATGGCAGAACCCATACGTTTTGTTCGATGGTACAAATCCCATCCCTTGGTACAATTGGTACAAATATTGATGGACGAACTTGCATATCTTGTGGTTTTTCAAAAAAGAAAATTGCAATCTCTTGTTTGTTGTTGAAATTTGCGTTAGCTCCCGTCAAGTTGGTTTTGTCCAAATGACCTACAACCGCAATATGGTTGTTCGCAATTGCCAAATTATCATAAGTCAAGAATACATGGTCTTCCGATATAGTTTGCCATGGCAAATGATCAACTGCAATATTAATATTAACACTTACAGGATGCGGTCCTGTACTTGACGAAAAAGGACTGTAGTTTTTTATATTAGGAACAACCATATCGAATATCAAATCTGTACTTTCCCCCTTTATAGGTGCATTTATATTTATAGGTGCATTTATAGGTGCATTACTCGAAAGACTTGCCCTTCTTTTGTATCTTGCAGTCGCTAATGCAAGGATGCGACGTTCTCTCCCGTGGCGAAATACCCTGAGTGTTTTAGGGTAATATGTTTCCCACATCCACAAATCATTCGGAAATACACAGTCAAGTATTGGCATGTCAATGGAATAAAGATAAACTGTGTTATAGTGAACCATCTCATTCAAACTAACAAATCCAATGAATGGTGCGCCTGTTATAGTTTGTCCGCAGAGATAGAGTGTATCTTCAAATACAACCATGTCTTTGATTCGATAAGGAATCTCAAACACACATTTGTCCCCATTGTAATTCGGCAAAAAACGAGAATGGCTAATTAGACGGATGAGGTCGGAACCATAGAATTTGTCTTGCACATACTCAACATCCCACTCGTCAGTCCAATGGCGGATAATTGATGTGTCCACCTCTGTAAATTGACCAGTTAATCTATGCTCATTCTTAAGCCATATCGCCTCATATTCAACTGTTTGTCCGAATGTTGGAGAATTCTCCAGTGCCAGCAATCCAACAAAGATTGCAGCAAACATGATTTTAATCATTAATTTGTTCATGGTTTATAAATTTTAATTTGTTGGTAATTAGGTTTTTTGCTTTATTTATTATGTGTTAAAATAAAGTTCGTTGGCAATTTAATATAAGATGTCTGCCTTTTGAAAAAAAACAATTTTTTCCCGCATCTAATATCCTCCCAAAGCCACAGAAATACCTTCCATAATAACGATATTAGCCAATTTGTGTCGCTGATAGGCCGCTGATTAGTGTTGTTTGTCAATATGTTGTGCATATAACTTAAATGACCTTTGTTGCTTATGCTGGTGCAAATATACAGAATATTTTTCAATTCATAAATTTTTTAACATTTCCAAGTTTTTTTTGAAGTTATGCAATATTTCTTGACGAAGTGCGTTTGAATAATGAATATTCATAAAAAAATCATCGATGAAGAAGTTTATCTTGGTTGTGGCTCTTTTGGCCGTAAGTAGTTTCTCTATTGCCCAGGAGGTCAGCTCTCGCGCAAAGGCTATGCGCATGATGGCTTTCGCCCGTCCTGAATATATGGTAAAGGATGTGAAAGTCTATACTGATACGATGACGGTCTATTCCTTGGCGGACTATGTGATTTATCCTTTGGGCCATTGGACCAATGTTGAGCAGTATATTACCGACAACCAGTTGCATTGGTATCGTGAGTCGGGCTATAAGCATTACTACGATTCAATGGAGGTGTCTGTCAATACGTTGAAACGCTTGGACGGTAGTTTCGTGGATTTCTACCGTAGCATTACCACAGGCAAGTTGGAAATTCTTGGTGCCCGCATTACCGACAAAGAGGTTGTATTCAGCAACGGTTTGCATGTGGGAATGACCAAGGACGAGGTGTTTGCTGTCTTGTTCAAAAAATATCCAAAATCATACACCGCAGATATTAATGTCCTAAAGGTAATCTCCGGCGCGGGCGAGGTTGGACAGATTTATACTTTCAAAGGCAACAAACTCCGCCATATCAAGGTTATTAGCAAGTATAAGTACTATTAATGAGGTCTAAAGTCTCCAAATCTTCAAATCTTCAAATCTTCAAATCTTCAAATCTCGCTTTGCTTCGTAAGATTGGTCTTTTCTTTGGATCGTTCAATCCCATTCATGTGGGGCACTTGATCATAGCCAATTCCATGCTGATGAATTCGGAAATGGACGAGGTTTGGTTCGTTGTTTCGCCGCAGAATCCCTTGAAGGAACGCAGTTCTTTGTTGGCGGACTATCATCGTTTGGCGATGGTGCGCAGGGCGGTGGAAGACAACTACAAATTACGTGCCTGCGATGCCGAACTCCATTTGCCTATTCCGTCATATACAGTGCTGACTTTGGCGCATCTGGGCGAGAAATATCGTGACAAGGAATTTTGCTTGATTATGGGCTCCGACAATCTGAATGGCTTTGAACGTTGGCGTAACTACGAGTATATCCTCGAACACTACAAAATATTTGTTTACCCACGTCCCGGCTATGATGGGGGCAAGTTTGCCTCTCATCCCAATGTGACCATTGTCGATGTGCCTACGATGGATATCTCATCTAGCTATATACGCAGTCAGATACAACAGGGGCATGATGTGCGATATATGCTAACGGAACCAGTCTATAAATATCTCACGGAGATGCATTTCTATGAGAAATAATTAGGTGTTTCGGAATTGGAAATTATAAGTTTGAAATGAAGGGTGGGTTGTCTTTGGGATAGTCCAATTTTCTTTTTTTTTTCGATTTTTATTATATATACCATTTATTCTTGTTTTTTGTATCTTTTTATTCTTGTTTTTTTTGTATCTTTGCAAATCGTATATTTTGGTGTAGAAGTTCTTTAAAAGCAAGATATTTAGATTGTTACCGATATTATTAATAATTTAAAAGTAAATCAACTAAAAAAATGGCAAAAAAAACTACCCGTCAGGAATCTGACCTTCTCGGTGTAAGAGAAGTTCCTGCAACTGCTTTGTACGGAGTTCAGACACTTCGTGCTATCGAAAATTTCCATATCAGTGGAAACCCATTGAGCAATTATCCCAACTTCATCAAGGGGTTGGCCCTCACCAAGAAAGGTGCCGCCATCGCCAATGCTCAAGTTGCCATGATTTCTCAGGAACAGGCCGACGCTATCTGCGCGGCTTGTGATGACCTTTTGAATGGTCTCTATCACGACCAATTCCCCGTTGACATGATTCAGGGTGGTGCAGGTACCTCTACAAACATGAATGCCAATGAGGTAATCGCCAATCTCGCCCTTGAACGTATGGGACACAAGCGTGGCGAGTATGAGTTCTGTTCACCCAACGACGTAGTGAACGCCTCTCAGTCCACCAACGACGCTTATCCTTGCGCTATCCACATGGCTATGTATCTCGAACATCTTGAGCTCATTCCCCATATCGAGGCATTGATCAAGTCTTTGGAAAAGAAGGCTAAGGAATTCTCCAAGGTTATCAAGATGGGCCGTACTCAGTTGCAAGATGCCGTTCCTATGACTTTGGGTCAGACTTTCAGCGCTTTTGCCGCTGCTTTGCGTCTCGAAATCAAGAATCTTAATGCTGCTTCCGATGAGTTCCTCACCGTGAATATGGGTGCTACCGCTATTGGTACGGGTATCTGCTCCAAACCAGGCTACAGCAAGGCTTGTGTTGCCGCTTTGAAGAAAATCACTGGTTGGAAAGTACGTTTGGCCGACAACCTGGTTGAGGCCACCAGCGCTACCGCCTGCCTTGTGCAGTACAGCACGGCTTTGAAGCGTCTCTGCTTGCGTACCAATAAGATTTGCAACGACCTCCGCCTTATGAGTTCTGGCCCTCGTTGTGGATTTGGTGAAATTCATCTTCCCGAACGCCAGCCAGGTAGTTCTATCATGCCCGGCAAGGTGAACCCTGTTATCCCTGAGGTTATGAATCAGGTGGCATATAAGGTTATCGGAAATGATTTGTGTATCTCTTTTGCAGGTGACAATGGTCAGCTTGAGCTGAACGTGATGGAACCTGTTATCGCATATAGTGCTTTCGAGTCTATTCACTTGTTGTCCAATGGCCTTGACACTTTGCGTACGCTTTGTATTGATGGCATTGAGGCCAATGAAGAACGTTGCCGTCAGCTTGTGGAAGGTAGTATTGGTATCGTTACCATGCTGAACCCCATCATCGGTTACAAGCAGTCCACCAAGATCGCCAAGGAGGCTTCCCAGACCGGTCGAGGTGTTTACGAGTTAGTGCTTGAACATGGTTTGCTCACTAAGGAGGATCTTGACAAGGTACTCGTTCCTGAAAACATGATTGAGCCTGTTGACTTGACCAAGGTTGTCGAGAAGAAAAAATAATGAATGATACTTGTATCTAAAAGGGGGAGCCGCGCAGCGGCTCCGCCTTTTTTCATTACAATCGAATAAGTCGGGTGCTTAGTCCCAAGCGATGACTGGTGCGTTGGGGGCAATGTCTTCTTGTTTCATTAGCGCTTGGCATTGAGGACATAGTCCCAAGGATTCGGCATCGAAGATGCCGCCACATTCACATTGCGGCAATGGGTCCCATCCGCAACTAAAGTCCACAACCTTGGATTTACCGCATTGGTTGCAATAGAGCGTTCCGCGGCCAAGCATTCCTATTCCGTAGCTCCGTTCAAATTCATGTCCACAATGGTGGCATTTGAGTTTGTATGTTGTTCCCATATTGAAAATATGTGTTTGAATGTTTTGGATATAATAATTTGTAACGTCGGTTTTAAGTGCTTTATTGCGATTTTGCAGATAAATCATAATTTTTTTAAGAATTATTTTGTATCTTTGCAAAATAAAGTGACTGGTGTGTAGTGAGAAAGGTTGATTTGATATTAAGCTCTAAATTGTAAAAATATGGAACAATCTGATAAAATCCTTTTGAAGCACCAACGAAAGATGTTGGGAATCCTATGCGCTCTGTTGGCGCCTATGTGTATTCTGTTTGGCTTGTTGGGCGACAACAACCCCGAGTGGTGGTACTCCATCAGCGCCACCTATTACACCAACAGCAAAATGTTCTTGATAGGTCTTCTGGTTACGACTAGCGTCTATTTCTTGTCCTATAAGGGCTACGACTTTTGGGACAATTTCCTTACTACGGCATCTGCCATTTTCGCTTTGGGAATCGTTGCGTTTCCTTGCAACGCATATGGCTGTCCTGATAGAGTTGGACTTTTCAATCTTCCCGTTGTGGCAAGCCATATTGTGCATTGTATCAGTGCCGCGGGCCTTTTTACGATGTTTGCTTTGATGATTTTGTTGCAATTTACCCAAAGTGGTGGTGCGGAAACCGAACAGAAGGTAAAACGCAACAGAATCTACCGCGTGTGTGGATGGGTGATTGTCGCTTTTGAACTGTTGGTATTGGTGAATTCTTTGGCGGGTTGGCCGCATTATTTGACCATCGTCTATGAAGCTGTGATGCTTTCCGCTTTCAGCATGGCTTGGCTAGTGAAAGGTGAGGCTTTCGTGAAACTTAACGACGAAGAGACGGAATGAGACGACTTCTGTTTTGTCTGTTGTTTTTTGTTTCCTTTGCTCTTTGTGCGCAGGAGTCTCAACAATCGGTCAAGGTTGTCTCTTTCAACATCCGCAATAGCTCCGAGATGTCGGAACGACAAGATGGACCGTATTATTGGACCTATCGTAGGGATGCCGTGGCAAAGATGGTTGCCATTGAACAACCCGATGCTATCGGACTGCAGGAGGCTTTGGGCGACCAAGTGGCTTTTCTTGATAGCATTCTTGTTGATTATCAGCGTGTAGGTGTGGGTCGTGACGATGGCAAAGAGGCGGGCGAGTGGATGGCGATTTACTTCCGCAAAGACCGCTACGACCTTGTAAGCTCCGCAACCTATTGGTTGAGCGAGACGCCCGACAAACCTTCCCGTGGGTGGGACGCCGCATGCCGACGTACCGTGACCGTGGTGCAGTTGCGCGACCGTTTTTCGGGCAAGGATTGGTTTTATATGAATACCCATCTCGACCATGTGGGCAAGGTGGCGCGTGCGGAATCTACCAAGCAGCTCAGTCAGTTGGCAGACCGGTTGACGCAGGAGCATCTGCCCATCGTGATAGGTGGCGACATGAATTCCACTTTGGATGATACCATCTTCCAAGCGCTTGTTGAGGTAGGATTGCGCTCCGCGAGGGATTTGTCTCCTGTTTCGGACAATAAGATTACTTACAATGCCTACGGTAAGGGCAAGGCGCAGCAGATAGACCATTTCTTTGTGCGCAACCTCAAACCTACACTATTCCGTACTCTTGACGGGGATTACGGCGTACCCTATATCTCGGACCATTATCCCGTTATGGTGACTTTTGAGCTGTAGGAAGACTATTTTCGGCGTTTGAGTGTGAGAACCGTTATCTCTGGACGAGTGCCGATGCGGGCGGGAAAGATGGTCTCGCCAAGTCCAATGTTGACGTAAAGATGCTGGTTCCCACAGTTGTAGAGCCCTCTGTAGTGCGGGTAAATATATTTGCAAGGACACCATCCCAGTAGTGAACATTGGGTCGCATGGGTGTGACCGGAAAGTGTCAAGGGAATATCTATTTTGTTTGCCACTTCGCTGTCCCAATGGGTCGGGTCGTGGCTTAGCAGGATGCGAAAAACTCCTTCGGTGCCTTGTAAGGCCTTGTCGAGGTTGCCCTTGGATGGGAAATGCTTCGACGTGGAGATGTTTTCAACTCCTACGATGGAGATACTGTCGTCTCCACGATAAATCAAGCTGTTACTGTCCAGTAGAAGTGTCCATCCCATTTGCCGTTCATCCTCTTGTAATTGCTTGATGGCTGTGGCGGGACTGGTGCAGGTGGTGCCTTTCCCTGCGTAAATCATATAGTCGTGGTTGCCCATCACGGAAAAGATTCCGTCGTGTGCGTGGAGCGAGGCGAGGATGTTTTGGAACCCTTGCAGTTCGTTGGACGAGAGGGTTACGAGGTCGCCCGTAAAGCAGATGACATCAGCATCAAGACCATTGATTTTGTCCACGATCTTTTGTAATGTGTTTTCTCTCCCCTTAAAGGAACGTAGATGGATGTCGGAAATCTGCACCACCTTGTAGTCGTTGAAGGTGCTTGGTAGGGTGGGGAATACGATTTCCACCGACTTCACCTGCGCTCTGTTGCGCTCCACAAAATAACCATAGGCGAACAATAGTGGAGGCAAGGCCAGCGTTAACAATCCCCATAAAAAAACACGTCGAAAAGCGACTTTGATGGTCAACCAAAGTAAGGTCGCAACGATGCAGTCTGTCGCTATCAACAGCAGGCAACATATACCTAAAAGGATAAGTGTGGATGTGAGTTCAATGCTCATGAGAATGGTGTACCTTTGGCCTACAGCGTTTGAATCAGTACTGCTATGGGAATGGACCCGTCGTAGGTGAAGAGGATGTTTGACGTGAAGGTGCTGTTGCCTTTGTAAAGGTGCTTGACGTCCCAGGTGTAGAGAATGTTTGACGTGAAGGTGCTGTTGCCTTTGTAGAGGTACTTGCCGTCCCAGGTGTAGAGGATGTTTGACGTGAAGGTGCTGTTTCCCTTGAAAACATGTACTTGCGCTTGTCCGTATAGACCAAATGATAGTAGCAATGTCATAAAAAGAATCTTTTTCATGTCGTAAGACGTCGAATAAAATTGATAGGTGATTAGTGTCTGGTGAATGGAGTGGTCTCGCTTGCAATCTTCAAATCTTTTAATTGTCGTTCTCCAAAGTGTGTGAAATCTTTTCGATGTTGAGGCTTCGCGCACTGGCGTCGAAAATCTCCTTGTAGATGCCGCCTTGGCGATACACCTCATCGGGGTCGCCGCTCTGCTCCACGTGTCCGTTCTTCATTGCGAAGATTTCGTCGGCGTCGATGATTTGCGAGAGACTGTGGGAAATGATGATGACGGTGCGCCCCTGCTTGATGGCATCGAGGCTGTTCTTGATTTGCTCTGTGGCGACGGCATCAAGTGATGCGGTGGGCTCGTCGAGGAAGATGATGGGTGGATTTTTGATGAACATTCGTGCGATGGCGATGCGCTGCTGCTGTCCGCCGCTCAGAAGTGTCGCCTTGGTCTCAAAGCCGTTGGGCAACGCCATAACCTGGTCGTAGATGTAGGCTTGACGAGCCGCTTGCATCACCTGTTCGTGCGTTGCATCGGGATTTCCGTAGCGGATGTTCTCCTCGATGGAACCGTCGAAGATGTGGTTCTTCTGCAACACCAATCCGATGTTGTCTCTGAGCCACTGGGTGTCCCAGTCTTTGAGTTCAACGCCGTCCAAGGTAATGCTGCCCGAGGTGGGCGAATAGAATTTGTCCAGCAAGTTGATGACAGTGCTTTTGCCTGCGCCCGAAAGGCCCACAAAGGCGGTAATTTTGCCGGGTTTGATATCCATGTCGATGTCGTGGAGGGCGTGGTTTCCGTTGGGATAGGTGAAATCCACGTCTTTCAGCACAAAATGACCTTCCACCTTCTCGGGATGATATTTGCCTGATTCTTCCACTTCACCGTCGGCGTGGAGAATGTCGAAAAAGCCTTCGGCATAGATGAGGGCGTCGTTCATGTCATCGTAGATTCGGTGCAGCTGACGGATAGGCGCAGAAACGTTGGAGAAGAGCATCACATGATACATGATTTTGCCGATGGTCATGCCGGGGTAGCCGGAGAGTACGAGGTAGGCGGTAAGGATGATGATAAGCACCGTGCCGATTTGTTCGGTGAAGCTCTTGAGTCCGTCGAAGAGGAAACTCAGTTTGCGTGTCTCCATTTGGTTGTTTGTCAGTCGGTTCTGGAGCTCAAGCTGCTTGTCTCCCTCAATACGTTCTCGGTTGAACGACTTGATGACTGAGATGCTCTCGATGATGTTCATGATGCCGTTGGACTTAGCCTCGCGGTTGGCGCGCATGTCCCTGCGCCAGCCTTTCAGTTTCTTGGCTTGGCGGTAGGTGATGTAGAAATAGATGGGTACGATGCAGGTTGCCACAAGTCCCACATAGACGTTGGCGGCGTACATCAGTATGAGCGCGAGAATGGCACTGGTGCCCAGCGGCAGGATGTCGATGAAGAAGTTTTTTACGGTGTTAGACAGGCTCTCGACGCCACGGTCGATACGTGTTTGGAGGCGTCCCGGCTCGTTGCCGTTGCGCGTGAAGTATGCTACGCGGAAGGTCAGCATCCGCTCGATGACCGACTGGGCGAGGTCGCGCGACACGAGGATTCGCATCTTTTCGCCGTAGAAGCGTTGTCCGAAGGTGATGAGGGCGGCCAGTACCTCTTTGCCCAAGAGCACGATAGAGATGATTACCAGGATGCGTGCCGCCTTGGACCATAAAAACTGGTCGGCATGCAAAAGGTTGTTGATGGCGTCAACCGTTTTGTCAAGCACTACGGCGTTGACCTGAGCGGCGAGGGATCCGATGAAAGTCATGACCAAAGTCGCCACCACGAGCCAACGATAGGGCTTTACGAATGGCGCAATGTTTTTGAAAAGTTCTTTAAGGGACACGTTGTTGGTTTTTTAGAGATTGGCTTGTGCTGTTTTTTTGTGTGTCAAATGTTTTGACATTGCAAAATTACAAAAAAATAGCGCAACGTAAATGATAAAAATAGTTATGGAGAGGTTGCTCGTGCTGCAAGTACAAAAAAACGTTTCCGCCGTGCTGGTTTGGCGGAAACGTTTTCTCAAAAATCAAAACAATCAGTGTGTCTTTTTGTGAATGATATATTGTATGAGTGTAATGATGGCGGACATAATGGTTAGGATTGTTATTGTTTTTATCCCGCCCCAGAGGTGGTTTATGAGGTGTGTCGGGTTTGCAGAAATCAAACATTTGGAAAGATATTTTGCATTGTCTCTGTCCAAGAAAAAAATCATCGCTTTATGTTATTGATTTATAATAGTTTTTTTGTTGTTTTGGTAATTACAAAAAATGTCTCCGATTGTATTTATAAATCAATTAAATAATATAAAGTCTATTGGAATTGGTAAATCAAGTATAAAAAAAGATTCCTTTCAGGTTCTTTCCGGTCCCTATGGTATGCGATGATTGGAATTGATGTTCGAAAAAATGAACGATAAATGGTAATAAAACAGCCTCATTTTAAGTTATTAATAAAAAAATAATTCATCGCTGTGATTTTTTAGGTTATTTTGTTGTCTAATATAATTGAAAGCTTTTCAAAAATGGCAATATTGTCTTTAATCTAATTGGAATTCTCATGCTTGACCTGCAACAGACATTTATCCAAACCATAGACCAGCATTCGGCTGCGATCGACAGAATTTGTCGGTCGTTTGCTGGTGGATGTAGGGAGGATCGCGAGGATCTGCGACAGGAAATCATCATCCGCCTGTGGACGGGATGGGAAGGATGTCGGGGCGAATCGAAACGCTTTACGTGGCTGTGGTGCGTGGCGACAAACACGGCTCTCAATTGGCGTAAGCAGTGCAGTAGGAAGGTGCCATTGGAGCCATTGCCGCCATACGACTGCGCGGAAGATGTGGCTGACCAGGAACAATTGGAACTGTTGAATGCTTATATGGCTTTGCTCCCAAAGTCCGACCAAAGGTTGCTGCGGCTCTACCTTGACGCATGGAAACTTGCGGAGATTGCAGAAATGTTGCATACAACCGAAACTAATGTGCAAACACGCATAGGACGTATTAAAGAAAAATTGAAAGGAATGGAACTATGAATGAAATTGATGATATTATAGAACAAATTCGTTGCAGGAATGTGGCGAAAAGGAATAGTTCATCTTTGAGTGCTTTTGAATGGAATGCCTTTTCGCGAACGAAACGCATCTGGCATTATGTTGCCGTGGCTGCTTGCGTGGCGTTGATAGTGGGTGTGGTGCTGCTTTGTATTCAGCTGCCAACCGCTCAGGCGGCACCTTTAATGGCTTGTGGCGATATGGAAAAACATTGCGTTGCAGAATCCACTACAACGCAACAGGTTGAACAACAGTCTGAAAACAAAGTCGCACGGTTGATAAAGGACACGGTAAGAATTGTCAATCAGACTGTTTCGTCCATCAGTCACACGGTGGAACGTATTGCTTCGGGTGATAGTGTGGAGCCCCCAATGTTTTATGCGTCAGCCGACAGTCGCCGAATTGATTCGCTTAGAAGACTCGCTTCAGCAGAATGTTCTGCATATGTACAGTGTACTTGTGTGTGTGACAGTCAGAGTATTGCGAATTTTACGATTGACAATTGATCTTTGATGGTGGCAATGCTGCCATCTGGTTTCTGATTTTCCAATCAGATTCTGCCAATACACTTTTATTTTCGCTATTGTTCGGCGTTGCAAATCTCGCCGAATGGCTAAGATAGTATTTATGATGAATAGAATTACATTTATTATGAATAGGAAAAATAGAATCCTTTTGATTGCAATTTTGTTGTTTTGCTTTACGTCTCATGGTTTTGCGCAAACAATTCAGGGTACTGTCAAAAGTGCCAAAGACAACAATCCCGTGATGTTTGCCAATGTGGCATTGCTGAAAGCTTCGGATAGCAGTTTCATAAAAGGGACAACTTGCGACGACAAAGGCCGTTTCCACTTGGAAACAACGGCCGAACAGGATTCTTTGTGGTTGCGTGTGTCGGCTATCGGGTTTGAAAACCAGCTTGTTGCGATTTCGCTCCCTTCTCCCAATGATATCCTGGAACTGCCGTCAATTTTGCTCAATGAAGGTGTTATGACGCTTGACGAAGTGGTGATAACTGACAAGAAACCGCTCTATGCTGTTGATGGGGAAAAGCATCTCTACAATGTGAGCGAAGACCCAAGTGTGCAGACGGGTACAGCCAGTGATGCCCTGCAGAACGCACCAGGCGTAGAGGTTGATGCCGAGGGAAATATCACGCTGCGAGGCACTCAAAGTGTGGAAATTTGGATTAACGATCGCCCCTCTCACATGAGCGCGGAGGGATTGAAACAATATATCAAGATGATGCCTGCCAATACGATAGAACGTATCGAGGTCATTTCCAATCCCTCTGCTCGATATGGTGGAGGAGGCTCCGTAGTCAATATTGTCACCACTGCGAAGATCAAGCGTAATGAGTTTTTCAGTTTTGGGGCCAATGCCGACAGCAGACCATATGTTTGCCCATGGATTAGCTATGTCTATGCCAATAAGAAATTCTCTTTCAGCATTTATGCCAATTGTGACTATGATGAAGATGTTAGAGACCAAAGAGGTTCGGGGATGCTGCTGACCGATGCGGGCGATACCTCTCGCACTCAGTCGTTCAACTCGCATCAGCGAACGCAATGTTTCCATAGCTATTTGTATCTTAATGGCCATTATGATTTTGATTCTGTGCGAACCCTTAGTTTTTGGGGCGGTGTGTATCCTGCCAGCATCCATACTGTGGGCTATACCGAAATGACTCGAACCGAACTATTGCTGTCTCCGAGCGACTATAGCTATCGGGATGATGATAGCGCAAGGATTCCTCAGATGGGATACTATGGCGGATTGGACTACACTCATCTCATTGATACCAATGGACAAAGACTTTCCATCTCAAGTAACGCCAACGGATTTGGAAGTCTCTTTGAAAGTCAGTCAAGTCGCTGTTATGCGCAACTTCCGCAGTATGATTTTGTGAAAAAGGCAAAGGGCCGTACTCCTTTGTCTTGTAATTTGTCGTTGGAAGTAGATTATACGCTCCCTTTTGCAAAGCGATGGGAATTTGAGTTGGGCGGAGGCGTCAGTTACGATCATCATTCCTACGGTTATGCTGTTGATTCAATACTCTCTGAGGGAACGGCTCACGACGCTCTGCGTAGCTATAATCAGCAGGATGCAGTGTTCAAGTATTTTGGCTATGCGACATTGCTGCGCCGTTTTGGCAACTTTTCCGTCAAGGTTGGAACTAATGCAGGTCAGAAGTTCTTGAGTGGAGATTGGAACGGCTATACGCGAGATAGCGTCAACAGAAGCTATTTTATATGGATTCCCTCGGTTCACTTGAGCTATCATACTGAGAGCATGCACAATTTCTCGCTCAGTTACACTCGTCGAACCTCGGTGCCAACGCCAGGCCAGCTCACTTCGTTTGTTGAGTATTCTACAGACTCTTATTCTGTTGGCAATCCTAATCTACAACCTTCGTTTACGCACAATCTAGAATGCTCGTGGGATAAATATTTCGAGCATTTTGGCTCTGTTGGCATTCAAGGGTTCTATCAGGCTTCGATTGATGAAGTGGGTACCTTGTTGGATATTGCTTACTGTGATGTTTTTGGGCGAAATGTTTCTTTTAGTCATCCCGTCAATATTGGAGGCAGCTCTCTGGGTGGCGCCAGCATCAACCTTACATATCGTCCTACCGCATTCTTCAATGCGCG
>JAZLKZ010000076.1:0-9675 GCA_045597845.1 Bacteroidales bacterium
TCACTATTCCGCAAAATATTTTTTCGTTTTTATCAAAAAAAATCCATAACTTCATGATTATCCGCAATAAAAATTTGCATGAAAACATTCTCGAAACAGGCATCGTGCAGAAAAAACAACCGAAATTCTTCTGGATTTTAACGAAAATCGATCATATAATCATCTTAGAGAACGCGTTGATTTGCACATTTTATTGATTATCTTTATTTTATACAAATACTAAAAAAAATATCACAACATTATATTCCGCAACATATATACAATACATATTATAAAGAAAAAATGTCGGTGCTAGTCGTTTAAATTTATTTTGTGGAATTCAAGAAAATATGCGTATCTTTGCAAAATAAAAGTGGACGGATTTGTAATGATTGCAACCACAAGAAAAAAATGCTAAAACATCGATTCTCGCTACAATCTTTCTCAAATCTTTTCATTGTTAATTCACTAACACTTTGGCAAAGCAAGGTGATGTGAGTATGTTTAACAATTAAAAGTATTATTACTATGAGTTACTATTTTACATCAGAATCCGTATCGGAAGGACATCCCGACAAGGTCGCAGATCAAATCAGCGATGCATTATTAGACGAATTTCTAAGACATGACCCCGAATCCAAGGTTGCCTGTGAGACATTTGTAACCACAGGACTCGCCATCGTGGGCGGCGAAGTGAAGACTACCGGGTACGTCGACATTCAGACCACAGTGCGTGACGTCATCAAACGAATCGGCTACACAAAAGGCGAATACAAATTCGAGGCCGAATCCTGTGGCGTGATGTCAACCATCCACGAGCAATCGAACGACATCAACCAAGGCGTGGAACGCGCCAAGAAGCAAGACCAAGGTGCCGGCGACCAAGGCATGATGTTCGGATACGCCTGCAAAGAAACCAAAGAATACATGCCACTTCCCATCACGCTTGCGCACATATTCTTGATTGAATTGGCAAAAATTCGCAAAGAAGGCAAGTTGATGAAGTATCTGCGTCCCGACGCAAAGAGTCAGATTACCGTCGAATACAGCGACGACAACAAACCGCAACGCATCGAAGCCATCGTACTTTCAACCCAACACGACGAATTTGACACCGAAGAGAATATGCTGCAAAAAATCCGCAAGGATGTAGAAGAGATTCTCATTCCGCGCGTATTGAAACGTCTTCCAAAGGAGAACCAAAAACTTTTCTCCCAAAAAGACTACAAACTGCATGTGAACCCTACTGGGAAATTCGTGATTGGCGGTCCTCATGGCGACACCGGCCTTACGGGAAGAAAAATCATCGTTGACACCTACGGTGGTCGGGGTGCTCACGGTGGCGGTGCTTTCTCTGGGAAAGACTCCTCGAAAGTGGATCGCTCGGCAGCCTACGCAACCCGTCATATCGCCAAGAACCTCGTTGCCGCTGGAGTGTGCGACGAAGCGCTTGTTCAGGTAGCATACGCCATTGGAGTGGCAGAACCCGTAGGACTTTATGTCAACACATACGGTACAGCACACGTGGACATGAATGACGGCGAGATTGCCCAGAAAGTCCAAAAGATTTTCGACATGAGACCCTACGCCATCGTAGAACGTTTCGGGCTCAAGAACCCCATCTTCGCCCCTACCGCAGCCTACGGGCATATGGGCAGAGACCCCTATTGTCAAGAAGTGACACTCTTTGACGCCAAAGAACGCCCCTACACAAAGACCGTAGATTTCTTTGGATGGGAGAGACTGGACTATGTTGAAAAAATCAAAAAAGCATTCAAATTATAATCTAACACATTCCAAGAGCCATGAAAAGGTTCATTCTAACCATTGGCATTTGCCTTGCAATGATCAATTGCATGGCACAAGGCACTCAGAAAAGCGTGCTCTTCATAGGCAATAGTTACACGCAGGTCAACGATTTACCCAGACTGACCCAGATGGTAGCCGAAAGTATGGGAGACGAGCTCACCTACTCGAGCAACACACCTGGAGGCTGCACATTTCAACAGCACTGCAACAATCAGTCCATGACGCTCATCCAACAAGGTTTTTGGGATGTAGTTGTTTTGCAAGAACAGAGTCAGCTACCCTCTTTCCCCGAATGGCAAGTAGCACAAGAATGTTTCCCCTATGCGGCACGTCTTGTAGAAGCGGCATACGCCGCGAATCCGAACGTGGAACCCATGTTCTATATGACCTGGGGACGCAAGAACGGAGACCAAGGCAATGCTGATGAATATCCGCCATTAGGCACCTACGAAGGTATGGACAGTCTGCTGTACGAAAGATACATGCAGATGGCACGCGACAACAACGCATCGGTCTGTCCTGTAGGACGCGTTTGGCGCAACATACGCAGGAACCATCGCGAGATAGAGCTTTACGACAACGACGGGAGTCACCCCTCAATGGCAGGCTCCTACGCAGCAGCATGTGCGTTTTACACCATGATATTCCACCGCAACCCCATGGAAATACGCTATTCATCAACACTTGACGAAACGACGGCACAAATCATCCGCAGCACTGTAAGAGAGGTTGTCTATGACAGCCTCAGTTTCTGGCAACGCCAAGCACCCGTAGGAATTGCTCAAGAAGCAGAACCCACAATAAGTGTTTACCCAAATCCCACGACAGGAAAGATTGTAGTAACGGGATGTGATCAACGCGACATTGCAGTGTTCGACATACAAGGGCACTTGATATTGCAAGGCAATAGTGATTTGTCAGCATTGCCCAAAGGCATCTATGTGATAAGCATCTCACAACCGACAGGAACGACAAAATGCAAGGTTGTCAAACAATAGCACCTATTGAACATGAATTCTAAGCTATTCTTTTTTGTTTCGGCGTTAATGCTCTTCGGGGCCACCAGCTTTGCCCAACAGCCATTCAATACACGAGTTATTCCCACCCCGCAACAAGTGGTACGTTCACATGGTTTTTTCAAAGTTCCCGACCACTTCGAGATTCCTATCGACACGGTGAAGTCAATCAAAGGGGCGATGAACCAGAAAGAAGCCTACCGACTAGTCATCACTACGAAGAATGCCCGTCTTTACATAACTCACCCTTGGGGGGCAATAGCAGGCAAGAAAACCTTTCAACAACTGAAAGCACTCTGGAATGGTGAGATACCCAGCATGGAAATCACCGACTGGCCAGCCTATGAGTGGCGCGGTTTCTTAGATGATATCAGCCGAGGGCCCATCCCCAACGAGAAGTTCCGCCACCGCCAATACAACGAACTCATCTGCAATCTCAAACTCAACTTCGCCAACTACTACACCGAACACGCACTCTACAACCCACAGTACCCCGACATCGTTCCCACCGACTTCAACGCAGAATGGTCCTACAACCAAGCATGGATTCGCATGGCCAACCTGCAATGCTTCGCACACTTCGAGAAGACACTACGCATCCCCTTCTATCAAAACATAATGGACACCCGATACAACGTCGATCCATCCAAAGAAACGACCTACACCTTCTTGCGCAACCAAATCCGCAACACACTCAAAGCCTATTACCATGGGACACCCTTCTTCAACATCAACTGCGACGAAACCGAAGCACTAGGCAGCGGACGAGCCCGCCAGTATGTTGACGAAATTGGTGCCGACGAGGCCTATTGCCGACATATCAATCGCGTGTATGACCTCATTCAAGAATGTGCAAGTGAGTTAAGGATTGAAGAAGCGCCAAAGGTATTGATGTGGGGTGACATTGTTGGCAAAAATCCAGAAATGCTCAAGAAACTGCCCAAAGAGATGCAATACATTATTTGGAGTTATGTCGCCAAAGAGAGTTACGCCGACATGATCGCACCTTTCAAGGAGATTCACGACAGACAAGGCAACAATTTCTGGGTGGCACCTGGCGTAAGTCACTGGAGCAGCATACCACAAGTACGCAACTACATGCAGAACATAGCCTATCTGGCACGCGACGGATATCGAGCCGGTGCGAGCGGACTGATGAACACCGCATGGGACGACAGCGGCGAAAGCCTGTTTGGCGACTGCTGGCACGCCATGGCGTGGAGTGCCGAGATGGCTTGGAATCCCATCAAAAGCACCGACCCCGAAGCCGCAAAAAAAGAATTGGAAGTCCGAGAACGTCAATTCAACGAAAACCACGCACGGCTGACTGGCATTGACGTTGAAGACATCTACGCCGTAGGCGACCTTGCAAACGACCCCGACGTAGGCGACTGGTTCAACACAGGAGCCTTGATGCACCCACTGTTGGATTTTTATCCCAGCAACGTTGATACCGCAATGGAATCACGCTGCCGACGCGTAATAGACAAGATGAACCAGTTGCGGCCACAAATCGACACCCTTCTCCCCCACTTCATCTACGGAATCAACCGCATCGCCACCGTTGCTGCAAAAAGTCAGTTGCGCATTCAACTATACAAGACATTGCAAAATCCGACCCAAGGTAACATTGCACAAAGCGAAGCAATATCCAAGCAATATTTCAAACAACTTCACGCACTCAAATGCGAATATCTGCGGCTGTGGGACGACGAATGCACCTCCTATTCCAGAGAAATCATCTGCGACCGCTACGACCGATTGGGTTTCGAAGTACTGGAGGCAAGTCGCAAAGTATTCTTCACCACTACAGGCGACTCGACAGGAAAAGATCAGACCATCGTCACCTTGAAAACGCTTTACAACGACCGACCCATTTACTACACCCTTGACGGACGCAAACCCACGGAAGGTTCGCGACGTTACGACGAGCCATTCACCATCGACCACTCCTGCTTGGTAAAAACCGTATGCTACAACGAATGGGACGAACCCGTCTATAGCGAACAATATCTGCTCTGCCACAAAGGCATGGGGCACCTCAAACGACTCAACAGCCACTACAGCACCTACAACGCAACCTACTCCGCAGGCGGCGACAACGCCCTTGCCGACGGCACATTGGGAGACGACAACAGCTACAGCGATGGACATTGGCAAGGCTACTGGGGCGAAGACATCGACGCCATATACGATTTCGGCAGCAAAACAAAAATCAACAACGTCAGTTTGAGATTTCTACAAAACACCTTCGATTGGATACTCTCTCCCAAAGAGATTCAGCTCTACACCTCCAACGACGGGCAGCACTGGACACTTGCCAAAACCATCAACTGCAATCCCGAATGGAGAATTGGAGGCAACATCGTGCACACCGAAGGATTTCATGACCTGAATCTCACCACACGACACCTGCGCATCGTGGCAAAGAATCCCGGACTATTGCCCGACTGGCATCCCGCTCACGGCCAACCGTCCTATCTCTTTTGCGACGAAATCGTGATTGAATAACAATGGCACACATTCGGCACATCACATTGCTTTTGATAAGCGCCTTGCTTTGTTTAAACCTGCAAGGACAAGGACTCGACTATCAAGTGCTCTGCAATCTTCAGCAGCACCGCACCCCAGCCATGGACAATACAATGCGTTGGGTGTCAAATTCGTTGGTTCTTGCGCCTGCCATGCCGGCCAGCATGGCCATTAGCGGATGGGCAGGGCACAACGACCAAACACTTCAAGCCGCAAAGCAAACAGGCATTTCATTGATTGCCACCGCAGGCATCACCATGGGGCTGAAAGCCATCATAAAACGTCCGAGGCCTTATGTAAAATACGAAGAAGACCTCATACCCGTCACCACAGAACGTTCCTTTTCGTTTCCATCAGGTCACACCTCATTTGCATTCTCCACAGCCACCTCATTAAGCCTGCAATATCCCAAGTGGTACGTCATCACACCCGCATTTCTTTGGGCTACATCAATTGGATTTTCACGAATGTACCTTGGCGTACACTACCCGAGCGACGTACTAACTGGAGCCGTCATCGGAGCACTTGCCGCCTACATCACATTCCAAATCCAACAACGATTGCACGAAGAGCAGAACGAAGCGGGAATTCCCGAGACAAAAGGCGTATTCATACCCATCAGCATCTCCTTCTAATGGCAAAAGATACAGACATACCCATTGAGCAACATCCGTTACAGCCTTTTCTTCCTGCCAACGGGAGAGTGCTGTTCTTGGGCAGTTTTCCGCCACCAAAACCACGTTGGAGCATGGATTTCTACTACCCTAACTTCATCAACGACCATTGGCGCATTGAAGGGGAAATCTTTTTCGGGAACCGCAACCACTTCATTTTACCAGAAGAAAAACGATTTGACAAAGAGAAAATCGTGAGTTTCCTCAACGATAAAGGTATTGGATTTTACGACACGGCTTGCGCCGTGAGACGCCTCAAAGAAAACGCCTCAGACAAATTCCTCGAAGTTGTGGAATCCACCGACATTCGCGCATTGCTACGACATATTCCCCATTGCCAAGCCATTGCATCCACAGGAGAGAAAGCCGCCACAACCATCTGTCAATACTTTGGATTGGAGAGCATTCCTTCCGTTGGAACATCCGTTTCATTACCCTGGGACACGCCACTACGGCTCTTTAGGCTGCCCTCATCATCGAGAGCCTACCCACTCAGTTTTGAAAAGAAAGTCGCCGCTTATCGCAAGTTTTTCCAAACAATAGGACTATTGGACTACTGATACAACCTATTGTAGTGGCAGAACAACAGATTCTCGTTCTCGTCGTAAAGATGCATACCGCTGCCCTCGCAATAGCGGAACAATTTGCATGATTCGCACTGACCTTTGCGAGTCCAGCCGCGGTCGCGATATTTCTGGAATTTGGTCTGCCAAACATCCCAAAGGTTGTCGTGATAGATATTGCCTTGGTTGAAATTACTTCGGATAGAGGTGCAGCCCGAAATAGAACCATCACAAAGCACCGAAGCCACCTCTACGCCCGCCCTGCAGTGGAATAGCCCGTCGCGAACTTCAGATTCATACTCTCCTAAGAATCCCTCACAAGCATAGTTTACAAGAATGCGATTGTCTTCCTTTCGGCACCGTCTAATAAAATCCAACGTACCCTGAAACTGTTCTTTACTCAATTGTAATTCTGGATTTTGAGCAGCCCTACCCATTGGAAAAATCGTAAACACACGCCAACGCTTGACACCAATATCCACAAGGAAGTCCTTGAATTGTTCCAAAGAAGCATAGTTGCGGGGATTCACACAAGTGACAACATCCCATATCAAATCCTCGGCATTTGCAAGCAACTTGATGGCATTCACAGCACGTTCAAACCCATGTTCATGTTGTCGAATCCAGTTATGGTCATCCTCAAATCCGTCCAAAGAAATTGAAATTGAATGGATGCCAGCGCATTGCAAGCTTTCCAAACGTTCAGCATCCAACAGATAGCCGTTTGAGACCATACCCCACGGGAAACCGCGGCGGTAGAGTTCCAGACCTACATCCTCGATATCATTACGCAGCAACGCCTCTCCACCAGTAAAGATGATGAAAGTCTTGTGTGGATCCACATGCGGCGTGATATCATCTATGGCCTTGAAAAAAACTTCGGCGGGCATGTCGGGCGTCACGCTCGACACTTTACAGTCGCTGCCGCAATGGCGACAGTGCATATTACAACGAAGCGTACACTCCCAAAAGAGCGTTCGCAACTCGTGAATCTTTGCGTCATTGTGACGGACTCCACGGAAAAGTTCCAATGCGACGCGTTTACGCAAAGATAGATGTCGCATATACTTAGTCTTTTTGCTTTACAGTAATGGTCATCTCCTTCTCCACGGTACCCATACGCCAACCGCCACGCTGACCTCCGACGTTGTTCATGTCAAACTCAACATCAAGCAGTTCATTCTGGATATTTCCATTACGTTTGCCATCAATGTCACGAACCAAGATACGTTGCTTACCTGAAGGCATATCAGAAGACTTCACTTCAAAGGTTCCGTCATTGGCAGTCGTATCCGACGATTTTTGAATGTAACGTTCCACGTATTCGTCATTACCATAAATAGTATCTGCCGTCAAGTCAATATTATTATTCACCAACACAACCTGGAGACCTTTCACGGGCTTGCCATCAGTATTCAAAACCTTTCCTTTGACCACATAATCCATGGTTGGGACCCCATACATCAATGCTATTTCACTTCTTGGACGAGGCTGATTCTCAGGTTCGGGTTCGGGAGCCTGCGCCACGTCCTTAGAAGAGTGGCAAGCGCCTATGCCCAAGGTACCCATCAAAGAAAGCAACAACCAATTTTTCAATTTTAGGAACTTAATTTTCATGACATTCGATTTATTATGGTAATATTATGGGATAATTCAATTATTAATAATAACTCAAAACTGAAGATATTATTGTTTTTTTTCGTACATTTGCAATTTAGAGAAGTATATTATCATTTGTCAACCATCAATAGTCCATGCCCAACAAATTCAAAGAAGGTCAAAGTCCTTATCTTGTCGCAGGGCCTTGCAGCATAGAATCCAAAGAACAGTTACAAAGTATTGTTGCCTCGCTAAGCACCAATCCACAAGTGAGAATGATTCGTGGCGGCGTATGGAAGCCGCGTACACGCCCCGGCGGATTTGAAGGCATTGGGGAGCCAGCGCTTCGTTGGATGCGCGACCTGCAAGAGAGCCACCCCGGAATTGAATTTTGTTGCGAAGTGGCGCGTCCCGAGCACGTAGCGCTTTGCCTTCATTACGGCATCAAAAACATTTGGATTGGAGCTCGTACAAGCGGAGACCCTTTCTCCGTTGGAGAACTTACCGAGGCCTTGAGAGGCACAAACATGTCCGTCTTGGTCAAAAACCCCACCTCGCCAGACGTAGGTCTTTGGATTGGGGCCATCGAGCGCATCAAGAATGCCGGCATCGAATCCATCGCCGCCGTACACCGTGGGTTCTACGTTTACAACGACACCATTCCCTATAGGAACCGACCCTATTGGAACATACCCATCGAATTGCGGCGACTCATGCCCGACATCACCATACTCTGCGACCCCAGCCATATTAGCGGAAGCAGGGAATATCTGCTCGAAATCATGCAGACCGCATCCGACTTCGGAACCGATGGCTATTTTGTGGAAGTCCACCCGAATCCCAGCGAGGCACTCACCGATTCTGAGCAACAAGTTACGCCAGAAATGTTCAACGACCTTTTAGGTCGCATCATCCAGCGCAGCAATGAACCTGCAAGCAACGACCATTTAGAAGAGCTCCGGAAACAGATAGATGACATTGACGAGATTATCATACAAGCACTTGACGACCGCATACACGTGTCGCAGCAGATAGCCCAAATAAAGGCGGCAAGCAACCTCACCATTTTCCAGCCCAAACGACTTGAAGCACTCATTGAGCAGCGATGCGCCAGCGGAAAGGCCAAAGGCATATCGGAAGATTTTATCCGCGACATTTTCAAGCGCATCCACTCAGAAAGTGTGCGTGTACAAGAGATCCTTTACGAAAAGAAGTAATCTGCACTATCGTACCAAAACACAAAAAGGCCGCCCAATAGGCAGCCTTTTGTTTTTTACAATTTTCAAGTCTTATTCCTCAGTTGCGGGAATTACGGAAACATAAGAACGATCCATTCTACCCTTCTTGAACTGGACAGTGCCGTCACAGAGAGCGTAGAGGGTGTGGTCCTTGCCCATTCCTACATTCTGACCAGGATTGTGGACAGTGCCACGCTGACGGATAATGATGTTGCCAGCGATGCATTTCTGACCGCCAAAAATCTTAACGCCTAAACGTTTGCTT
>JAZLKZ010000077.1:0-2708 GCA_045597845.1 Bacteroidales bacterium
TGTCCGCAACACACCCTACCTCAACCTCTCAAACCTCGACACAGGAACCTACTACACCGCCTACGTCCGCGCGATGTGCGACATCGGCGACTACAGCGGCTGGTCCGACAGCCTCGTGTTCTATGTTCCGGGCGACAGCTCCATCGTGGGCATCCGCGCCGTGGAGCAATATACAAATCTCTTCCCAAACCCCGCCTCCGACCAAGCCACCGTCACCTCCTCCTTCGGCGTAAAGGGCGTTGAGGTATATTCCCTCAAGGGCGAACTGATGGAACACTCCACCCGTGACGGCGCCACCGTCGCCAACATTGACCTCCAGCGCTATCCAGCCGGCTCCTACATCGTCCGCATCCGCACCCCCAAAGGCATCGTGGCTCGGCACTTGGAGGTGGTAAGATAGTTAACGCACACACCCTTTCGGCATTATTTCCCAATCTTCAAATATTTTGTATATTTGCAATAACCAATCACAATCATCCAAAATTATGAAAAACTTTTATTTTCAGCTATTTGGCACAGATAGGCATTGTGCCAAATTCGCAGCAATATTTTGGGTGTTTTTGTCGTTTGGCGGCATCTGCCATGAATGCCCGCATTGCGATTCCATTTTTTATCAGAATGACGTGAATTGCTGCAAAGTAGAAGGATGTGTTGATGACGAAAAGACTTTTGTGAGGTCGCAGGTCAAGGACGCCCCTCCCGCCCCTGCCAATATCTCGGGGCCACGCATTTTCTGCCCCTACAGCTCCGACCAGTACGCCGTTGAGCCTTCTAGCCCAGACTACTACATTGAGTGGTCGTGGATGGACGGAACGCAGCAGACCTTCGTGGGCGATGCCGTCAACATCGATTTTGGAGGCGAAGATCTCTACATTTCCGCCCGACAGGTTGACAGGACAACAGGCTGCAAGTCGGAACCCACCACCATTCACGCCGTACCTTTCGAGTTGGCAGACGGTCCAGAGGCTTTTGTAAATGTCTGTGAAGGACAACGCTTCGACTTGGCTGCCGAGGACCAGTCCGACTTCGTTCTATACAAATGGGAGGCATTCCCCGCCAGCGCCATCTCCATACAAGGCGACCATCTCAAGCCCGGCATCTCGGTGCTTGCCAATTATACAAGGGGAAAATATGCAAGGATACGACTGGAACGTTCGTATTGCAGTTCGATATCAGTGTCGTATGTCACCGTTGCGATTGGCGTCGGGAATGCCCCTACAATCGTATCCGATGAAATTATTCATCCCAACAATTTGGCATCATTCCACATTGACAAAGACTTTCGGTACTTGATGGACGAAGAAAAGTCTTTCTGGGTCTTTAGCAATGACCCAGACAACCCTCAGCATGGTGCGTCTGCCACACACTTTCAGCGACACGGGAGATTACGCAGTGGAGTTGCATTATGTGGCCAAATATGGTTACATTCAGCCTGCCATATCGGTCCATAGGTTTTCGGTCGTTCCAGTTCCTGACAAACACCTGCAAAATAATGAAGGTGGAAATGGTCGCGCTCAAGGCGCAATCGTCGCCGACATTGCAGTCACTGAGGATTGCGACGGCAACCTTGTCGTCACCGACAACGCTGTCTATCCTGTTGGCGCAGTGCCCGAGCGCATCATCAACGTTTTTGACGGTTTCCTATTGGTAAACAGTACGACACTTCCGCCAAACGCTTCCCAGAACACGGCCTTGTTCAGCAACAAATCCGACAGCGAAAACTATGTACCTGCCGACGGCACCAAATATAGCATCCAGATGGTTTTGGAAAAGCCCTCTTGCCAAGTCACTTCAATATTCGAACACGGTCCGATGCTGAACCTCCGCAAGGTGACGGTCGCCAGCAATGCTTGCGACCAGACTCCTGTACATCTAAGCGCTGATTGTGATGGCAAGCAGCTTTTCTATGCTTGGAATTTTGGAGACGGAACAAGCAACTTCGGGAACGATTTCGACCATGTGTATAAGATAGACGAGTCTCAGTATGTTGGGGTTTACTATGGCTTTGTCGTTGTTTCCGATGCCAACCACTGCGCTGACACAGCCTCTTTTGATGTCACGGTTCACCATAACCTATTAAAAAAGGGGGCTATTCTGCGTTATAACAACATCCCGCAGTGCCCTGGAGTACCTGTCACGCTTAAATATTATTCATCAAATGCAACCAATGGGAATGAATCCTACCATTGGTTGCACGACCCGAGCATTTCCACGAATTACGCCGATGTCTATGCTCCTGGGAGATATGTTTTAGAAGTCACCGATTACAATTCTTGCCGTTACCAGACTGCGACAAACACCAGCTATCCACAAACCGTCACCCCCTTCATTGTATGCGATGAGCATTTCTGCTTCGGCGACGATATCCACGCCTCCACCTTGCCGGGCATCGCCTCCTCCTATGCTTGGCAGCTTTTCAGCGGAAACACCCTCGTGGGCAGCCATACAGGCACCGACTGGGACATCTTGGTCAGCCAGCCGGGCGACTACCGTTTGGAACTGACCATCACCTACGGCAACAACTGCACCAGTTCCTGCACTAAGGACTTCTCCGTTGTCGCCCCAAAACATTAAAACGCCCTATGCGAAAAGGATGACATTCAAAGTTATATTCCATTAATAATTATTCATTCATCTAAACACTTTTAACCTTAAATTAAACAAACTGCCATGAAACCACTATATTATAAAGTCGTTTGTCTTTTGTT
>JAZLKZ010000078.1:0-2934 GCA_045597845.1 Bacteroidales bacterium
TTTTTGAGCAAGGCCGGAATTGCGACCACGATGCAACCACAAAGATTGTCATAAAAGTTGATGAAGGTTTGAGTGGAGAGGGAATGTCACCCGAGTTTGGGTCGGGTGACATTGGGAAGGTGGCTTTAGACCGCCATATATACCAAGTTGACGGTATCGCCTTTGGCATAGAGGCTGGTGTCCTTGAAAGAGACCTTGCCAGCACTGACGACGAAATCCGCAGGAGACTGCAGCAGTCCATTGACAAAGACCAATACCGACTGGTCTCCATAGGGAGACTTCGACAGCGTTATTTCCGAGGCGAAGTCCACCGATTCCGTCATGAGGATAGGTGATGCAGGGATTTCGATGGTCTTTTCGGTGGCCACCACCTTTCCACTTTCCAGAGACAACGCCACGATAGCCTTGGTGGTAGTTCCCGAGCCAGCCTTGTTGGTCGTGGTCACACCCGTCACAGGCAATGCGTTTTTGCCGACCTTGATGGCCGTGCCATCCTGGGATATGGAAGAGATATATTTCCCGCTTTCGGCGGTGCCGCCCGAAACGCTTTGTAGGGCATTGCCTATGGCACCATTTACAGTCTTGGTGATTTTGTCGTTCGTTGCGGCTGCGGTAGCCAGTTGGTCGGTCAATGCTGACCAGTCGTCTGATGCCAACGGCGAAGAGACGCCGTCGAGCTGTTTGATTTTCAGTTTTTGCATGATAATAGAATTTTGATTGTTTGGGGGGAATTATTGAGACAACGTAGCCTTAAGGACAATCTCATCGTCAGGTTCGATGCCCGGCATGATAAAACCTTTCGACACAGAGCCGTCGGAGATTTCTTGGTAGTCGGTGTCAGGAGCGTATCGCAGTCCGTTGACGAAGACTTCCGAAGAGCCGGCGACAAAAGGCCTACAAGCGTAGAACGATCCTGTTCTGAAGTCAATCGACACCGCCGAGATTGTTGCGGTTTTCAAGTTGGCAAGACGCACCTGAAGCAAGTTTCCATTATCATCGTAGCCCAGCGTGCGCAACGCTTGCAGCGATTCAGGATTTGCAAAAGGTTGTTTGGTAATCTCAATATTGTCCATGATGATTCATTTTGAAAATGTTTGTCAAAGAAGACAGCAGATGCCTACACTTACGAGAGCGTTAGTTGATGGTTGCGCCAAGAGATTGCGTTCCCATTAAGGAGAATAGGGCAAGGCTGCAGTCACAGCGTATTCATTGATAGTTCAGGTTTGAGATAAACAGGTTCCATGTTGATGCCGCCGTAGCTGTTCACCGCAGCCGAGAATGCCGCGTGGCTCTGGTAGGAGGCGAGAGCGGCATTCTCCACATAGAAGAACTGCGTGCTGACCCTGAGTCCGCCATTGGCGTCCTCTCGGCTATGGACCCATGCCGCGGCGCCATCTACGATGCGGGAAGCTGTTCCCAAACAGGTGTCCACCGTAGAGAATCCGATGGGATCCACGACATCCCACAGCTTCGTCTCGTCGGCCGTGTTGATGATTACCTTGTAGCCCTTGATGGCAGCACGAGGAATTGACGTTACAACGTCGATGGACTGAATGCCGTGGAAAAACGTGAGCTGGTCGCCCTCCTGGAAACTATCGTTATAGGAGAGAATCGCCTGCGAGAAATCGCCGATGGTCGTGTTTGCGTCGATGGTGCAAGCGCCGAGTTTTATGGTACTCACGAGCAGATTGCCCGCATTGAGACCCATGCCGATGCTCGGCAGCGAGCCACGGGTAATCTGATAAGGGGCGAGGATGGCGCCGCCGTTGAGTCTGACGGACTTGGTGATGAACACCTTGACCACGCCGAGATTGGCCTGGAGGAAGGCGTTGAAAGAGCTCATGTGGTCGGGGACATCCTCAAACCCATGTCGGAGCATATTTCCAAATTGTTTGTAGATAGCGCTGAGGTTCGCCCATTGCGTGCGCTGGTCCATCTGGTTGGCTGATCTTCGTGGGATTGCCGGTTTGGTTGGCAGCTCGCTCACGACAGTGCCCTTCTTGGTTTGACGGTAAAGCAGTTGACCCACCTTGCCGCTGATTTTGGTGTTGATACCGAAAATTTTTGCCATGATGTTTTTCCTTTCTTTTTAAGGTTGAACTTTTGTTACATGTCTTCTACTGCGTCGTTGGGCATGTGCACCTGCCGGATTGGCTTTGAAAGACGAGGCAAAAGTACGGAGGGCTGGAAAAACGGAATCGGGATTCGTCCGTTTTCGGGGAGGATTTGAGGTGGGAAAGGGGTGGGTTTGGGAGGGATTGCTTCCAGAAAATGAAGAATGGTATTTTTCATTTCCTGGAAGGATTTCTATTATAAGGTTGTTTCGTTTCTCTTTTGATTGATGTTCTCTTCGTTTCTCTTTCGCTTTATTATTCTCCGCTCGTAATGCCCAATGGCACCGCTATCGAAAGCCACAGGCTTTCTTCACAAAATAGAACCGAAGCAAATATGAAGAAAATGCCGGTGGCATTTTCGACAGCAAAGCCCAGCGAGAGTGCTTTGCAGAATGCTTCGGACTTCTCATAATACTCAAATGCTATATCTTCAACACACCGGCTGCAGAAAATTTGCTAAAATTTCCCAAGGGCACACTTTGCGCGGACTTCTGTCCGCTTTGGAAAGGTCAAAATTTCTTCACGCAAATTTTCTAAGGCGGAACTGCGAACACATTGCAAACACAAGACGGAAACACTACAAATCTGCAACGGAAGCAGTTGTTTCCTTATGGTTTGCCGAGGAAGTCGTAAAGGATTTGGACTTGTTTAGGTGAGAGACGCTTTTGCGTGGGGCGATAGCCTGCGGACTGCAGAGCGGCAAGGAGGGAGTTGTTGGAATGGATTTCGCGGGCGAGGAGCTTGCTCGCGGTAGATTTGCTACAGTCAGAGAAATAGGCCATAGCAAGGTCCTGTTTGAAGATGAAACCTGACATAAATT
>JAZLKZ010000079.1:0-8850 GCA_045597845.1 Bacteroidales bacterium
TCCCTCACTGATAAAACTCCACTGAGAGACCTATTTGAAAAGACTATTCCCAACGATGTCAAAGAACACGATTACACCCTCTTTGAGGGACTTTATTATTAATTTTAAATTAGTCCCAATTTTAACGGGACACTAATGAAGATTTCTTTCCCAAAAATCATCCGTTTGAAGATTTAAGATTCTAATCAACGATTCAACAACTCAATTCCTCCTATTCACCATGCTTCATCTTGAAAACAGCGTAACCATCGTAACCGGTGGCACCAGCGGCATTGGATATGCCATCTCAAAACTCTTCACCGAATTCGGCGCTAGAGTCATCGCAGCGTCTTCACGCCAGGAATCCGTAGACAAAACCAAGCAAGAGATTGGTTGCGACGGCATTGCAGTAGATTTGAGCAAACGAGAAGAATGCCGCAGATTGGTGGATTACACTTTGGAAAAATACGGTCGGGTAGATATTCTCATCAATAATGCTGGGCTGCAACACGTCTGCAAACTGGAAGATTTTCCGGAAGAAAAATGGGAATTTATGATGGCCTTGATGCTCAACGCTCCGTTCTACCTGATGAAATACTGCGTGCCTTCAATGAAGGAAAACGGTTGGGGGCGCATCATCAACATTGGATCTATCCAAGGTCTCGTAGCTTCGCCGTACAAATCTTGCTACGTTTCCGCCAAGCACGGCATCAACGGACTTACCATGGCTGCCGCTCTCGAACTCGGACAATATGGCATCACCGTCAACAGCATCTGCCCCGCCTATGTAGATACCCCGCTGGTACAGAAACAGATTGCCGCACAAGCCAAAGAACACAACATCAAAGAAGATGAAGTCATCAGCGACATCATGCTGCGCAACTCAGCCATCAAGCACCTCCTCGACCCCATCGACATCGCCAAGGTGGCAAGATTTCTATGCTCCGACGGCGCCGCAATGATTACCGGCACCGCCATTCCCGTAGATGGTGGCTGGACCGCCAGTTGAGTATCATCACATAACCATGAGAAAAGGATGCCAATGGCATCCTTTTCTCGTTTCCAGACCTTTGCTTGTGTCATGAAACCTCCTCATAGTCAATGTCGATAAAGGAGTCTGCCTCGCGCTCGTCGGGATACCGACGCTGATAGCGGAGAAGATGCAGAATGGTTTCGACAGGCACAGGCGTGCCGCAACAGCCCACCAAACGCCAATTGGAAGGTCCTTTGCTTGGACGACGCACAGCGTTCACTTGGTCGTCCTGCTGGAAAAAATAAATGGCAGTTTTCATATTTATTTGGTTTTGGATTATGAATCGTTCGACGGATATTGACAGACGTAAAACATTTGTATTTTGTAAATTAAAAAGCATATGTTCTAACATTCTTCATCCTTCATCAGTCATTTTCTCACTGCAAAGATACTGCAATCAACTCCATCTCAACAAACCGATGAAACCTATCGTTGCATTGAAAAAAACGATAACAGCACATAGCATTAGGCAAAAGCATTGAATCACAATCATCCTTGCGTTTCAACTCCATCAACGCAGGCCCATTCATTGAGAAACATCAATCATAGTATTCAATTTCTCAATCGTTTACATCTGCAATTTTTACTAATTTTGTCATCGAAATCATTAACCAAAAACCATAAAACTATGTACAACGGATTTTTATTTCAAGGACTGACGTGGGAGAACGTCTTGATGTGGGTAGGCGTCACATTGGGACTCATCGTGGTCAACGAACTGACCCGTTCCCACAAATGGGTAGCGCTGAGCTTGTTTGTCGTACTACCCTTGATTCTGCCTTTCGTATTGTGGCTGCCCTTCACCGCCACACCTGGTTCGGGAGCCAGCACCGGCACCTGGTTCCACTGGGTAAAGGTCTATTCCGCCTTGGCGGGATGCGTCGGATTCATGCTAATACGCTACAAGAAAGGACTGGCGGAGAAAAAATGGGTACTGCTGTTCCCACCACTGATTCTTTCGCTTAACATTCTCGAAGCATGCATCCGCGACTTCCAGGTCTATGGAATGCACGCCACAGGTCAGGTAATCGACGGCGTTGTGATGCTATCTGGACCATGGAACATCATGAACGGCATAGCCGGACTGCTCAACATTGTGGCAATCTCCGGCTGGATGGGCATCTACATAACCAAAGACAAGAAGCACGACATGATCTGGCCCGACATGAAGTGGTGGTGGATCATCGCCTACGACCTCTGGAATTTTGCCTACGTCTATAACTGCGTCTCCGACCACTCCTTCTATGCCGGAGCGGCCTTGCTGGTTTCCTGCACCATTCCCGCCTTCTTCATCAAACGCGGAGCATGGCTACAACATCGAGCCCACACCCTCGCACTTTGGATGATGTTTACCATGAGCGTACCCATGTTCGTCGAAAGTCCACACTGGGGCGTTGACGCTTCCCACAATCCCAAAGCCTTGATGGTTGTCAGCGTTATATCGCTTGTCGCCAATATATTGGTGGTTTCCTTCCAATGCTACCGAAAATATATCGCCAACAACAAGCCATTGGCAATAGAAGAATAATACAATGATATCATTGTTTCTTGCCATCCAATATCTTCTCAAACGGTTTTCCCCAAAACACCATCATGCCATGACCAAGACCCTCAAAGCTTACCTGCAGCGTGTGAAAGACTATCTACACAGACTGATAGACATCCATTCCTACACCGACGTAGCATCGGCAGAAGTGCGCATCCGAGAGAACATCCCCTTTCACGGGCCCAACGTGCTCATTCTGGCGTGCGCCATCGTGATAGCCTCCGTAGGACTGAATGTCAACTCCATCCCCGTCATCATCGGCGCCATGCTCGTCTCCCCCTTGATGGGACCCATCCTCGGCTTTGGCATGGCATTGGGCACCAACAACACGCAGATGCTGCTCCATTCGCTCAAAAATCTGGGCATCATGGTAACCATCAGCATTCTCGCCTCTTCGCTCTATTTCGCCATCAGCCCCTTACGTATGGAGAACCCTTCGGAACTCTTGGCACGCACCCAACCCACCATCTATGACGTGCTGATTGCCTTTTTCGGTGGAGCGGCAGGCATCATCGAGACCACCCGCAAAGAACAAGGCACCGTGATCTCGGGAGTGGCTATTGCTACAGCACTCATGCCTCCACTCTGCACCATTGGCTACGGCGTAGCGCTGCTCAACTGGCGCTACACCTTGGGAGCGTTCTATCTATTCTGCATCAACAGCATTTTCATCGCACTCGCCACCTTCTTCGGAGTCAAATACCTGCATTTCCCAACATGCCACTATGACGACCCAAAGGAAGAACGCCGCCTGCGCTGGATTATGGCCATCGTCATCCTCTTGGTACTCATTCCCAGCATCCTCACCGCCATAACCGTAATAAAGGCAAATCGGTGACGGGGGAGCTGTAGATTTGTTGAATTGTTGATTTGATTCTTAACCCCGCAAAACCTTCAACCCATGAAAAACGATACCAAAAACTCAAAGTCCTTTTTCCTGCGAGACTCTTTCGCAGGCATGTTGATGCTACTTTGTACGGCAGTGTCGCTCACGCTTTCCAACACCTCGTTGGGTGCATACTACCAATGGCTGTGGGACTACAACCTATTTGGTTACCCCGTAGCCCACTGGATTAACGACGGGCTGATGGCGGTGTTCTTCCTCTTGATAGGATTGGAGCTGAAACGCGAACTGCTGATAGGTCAGCTACGCACCTTTGAACGCGCCATGCTGCCCGCCGTGGCGGCAATAGGCGGTATGATTTTGCCTGCCTTCATCTACATTTCCATCAACCACGGACAGACCACACTGTCGGGCTTCGCCATTCCTCTCTCTACCGACATCGCCTTCGTCATCGGAATCTTGGCACTCTTAGGAGACAAAGTCCCCACCAGTCTGAAAATCCTTCTGACTTCGCTCGCCGTAGTTGACGACCTCGGCGCAATTCTCGTCATCGCACTATGCTACACCGACAACCTGCAAATTCCGTTCCTCATTGCCGCAGGATTCGTCACACTGCTGTTGCTGATGTTCAACAGGCTTTTCCATATCAACCGAGCATGGGTCTATGGCATGGGCGGTATGGCATTGTGGCTTCTCATTATGGAATCGGGAGTACACTCCAGCATCACAGGCATCCTGCTGGCAATGGCAATACCCTTCCGAAAAGGCGCAAAGGATGCTCCTGCGGCGCTGTGGGAACGCGGACTCCACAAACCCGTCTATTTCATCATCCTGCCCCTCTTCGTGCTTGCCAACACAGCCATCAGTATTCGCGGAGACGCATTCTCGCAACTGTGGCAGCCACACACACTCGGCATCGCCGCAGGACTCCTGCTGGGCAAGCCCATAGGTATCTGCCTCTTTGCTTGGATAATCATCAAACTGGGCTGGACCGAACTACCCGAAGGACTGCGGTGGCGACATCTCATCGGAGGCGGCATCCTCTGCGGCATCGGCTTCACCATGGCAATCTTCATCACCTTGCTTTCTTTCGACGCCCCCACTCTTGTCAACTCCGCCAAACTCACCATACTCCTCGCCTCCGCTCTCGCCGCAATAGTCGGCTCCCTGACACTCCTCACCACACCCAAAGCCGCAATCATCAAGAAAGAGCCTTGCATAAGAGCAAAGGCTTAACCCCAAAAATAGGCCACTCCATTCCATTGAAATACAATATACTAAAAAATATTTTTCATTTTTTTGCGTTTTCGAAGGTAGTTTTAGACAATTTTTGCGACTAATATAATAAAGTACAATTGAATGGGAAAGGGGCAGAAACGTTTCCCCGAACCGAAAACAGCGGAAAAACCGTCTGAGCAAGGCAAGGAGACGGAGACGAACAGGCAACTTCCGCAAGCTTCTGACGAAGCCAAGGAGAGTCCTCAGCATAAGGCATTCAAGGAGATGCTGCGTCGTTGCGACAGCACCATCTTCAAGATTTGTCTTATGTTTACCGACCGCTGTCCCGAAAACATCAAGGACATGTACCAAGACATCGTATGTGCGCTGTGGGAAAGCTGGCCTCGTTTCCGACGTGAAAGCAAAGAAAACACCTGGGTCTATCGCATTGCACTCAACATCGCCGTCTCGCAATCGCGTCATCATTCCCTCTCGCCAATGTTCTCACCTCTCGATGACAAGACCTACAACAACTTGGCGGAGGAAAGCCAAGACAGCCTTATGGAACGACTTTACGAACTTATCGACCTGCTATCCCCCTCCGAAAAGAAAATCCTGTTCCTCTACATCGACGGCATTCCTGCACAAGAAATAGGCGCGACACTCAAAATCACCGAAGCCGCAGTAAACCATCGCATCGCACGCATCAAAGACAAACTCATAGCATTAAACATAAGTTTTTTGTAAGCCCCTAACAACGACATTTTTGCGCCGTTACAAATTACCGCAACAAAATCAACCAAATATTTTCCAACATGAACAACACAAACGACCCATTGGCAGAACTGATGGACGTATGGCAACAGCACAGCCAACGCATCGAACAAATTGCGCAGAATCACGACCTGTCGCACATCAAGCCTGCGCCACGCCTATTCGTTTACTCCTCCCGTCGGCGCAAGAGAATTCTGCATATCACCAGCATCACGGCTTGTCTCGTGTTATTGGCAGGCGGCTTGTGGTTCATCCAACGGCAGCCAACCCCAGAACCACAGCTCATAGCCTACAACGCGCCCGACCAACCTGCCGCCACACTTCCCCAACTCCCACCAGTAAAAACCAACATCAAAAGTGCCAACATCAAAAACTCAACCTCAACCACTGCCAACATTGTTGAGGAAGAACCCGAAACAGAAGTCATTCCCACCCCTCAAAGTCCTACAGCCAAACCCCAATGCGGCATAATAGAGTGCCACGACTGGTGCGACAACCAAGAGATATTGGCAGAACTGAACTACATTTTGGAAACATCCTATAAAGTATGAAAACGCTACGACTATTAACCACCATCGCATTGCTGCTCATTGCCAACAACGTTTGGGCCCAACGAGAGGTGTATGACCGCTACGTAGGACGCGACGACATCGACATTGTCTATGTGCACGACTACCGTATAGACAGTGTCAACACAATGGACGTCATCCTTATCCGAGCCAAAGACTCCGCCGGCTGGGAATGGATGAAGGAAGAGTTTAATTTTGTGCCTTTGTCGGATTGGGACAAAGAAAGACTCAATCGTGGAATCGATGTATTTCAAACATTCTTGGCAAACAAATTTGATCCTTCCCAACCGATGGACCCCAATATAATAAACGATTGCTTGGTCAAGGTCTCTTTACTACGCAAGGAAATGGGGATATTTTACTACTCAACCAAGGAACAATGGGACATTTTGTATGTCAACTTCTGCAAACAATTGAAAATAAACAAACCTTAAAACAAAATACGATGAAAACAAAATTTTTATTATTGAGTGCCTTTTTGGTACTGATGGCAACAGGTTGCCAAAAAGAGGCGATAACGTATTTGAAGGAAAATCTTTTTGCCATTAATGTTAAACTGTGTTAATTTTTTTAATCCTTGTGATTTTTTTAATTTTTTTTATGTCTAAATAATAAAACGAACGATATTTTTGTTAACTTTGCACATACAAATATTTTATGTTATAAAATTCTACAATATTATCATCTTATAACGCAATACGAATTCGATTAATAACTCTAAAACACTATATCATGAAAAAAATAATCCTTGTTTTCTTGCTCCTGCTGGCATCTTTCTGCATAGATGCTCAAAATCCGTATGTAAAGAGTTGTTTCCCAGGGGCCACCGTCCTTGACACTTTTTCCATCCATCCGGTCAACTACTTATGCCACGATAACCCATGGTACGACAATTCCGCGTACAGTGGGGTGGAATTTCTTGGAGGTGCTAGTTTGGGTTCTGGTCCTTTGGATGGAAACTCGCTTACTGCGCACCGATTCCTTACAGACGAGCCGCTGGAGGTAATCGGTGTTGCGGGGGCTCCGTTTGTATGGCTTAGGCCACAAGGTTTTTACCCTTTTGGACTCACGATCGATTCAACCATAGCAGGCCGCGTGCCTGAGTACTTCCACCTCTACGAGGCCACGCACGACACCTTCATGCTGGTAGCCGACGTGCGGTGGGACACCTGCTCCCAAATCCGAAAGATTCTCACACTGCAGGCGAGATATACGACATTTGCGAGGCCTATTTTTACAAGTCTGTAACCGTCGAGGATTCCTTTTACGTGGGTATTACGACGAACAACAACATTGTCCACAAATTTCAACATGTAATTGCCGAAGAATGGGAAGGCTGCGGACCAGGCGTCACTGGGTGGTTCGACATTTATGAGCATCCGCATACTTATTATAGAGGAATAGTGGCAGGAGACAATCGCCATTCCCCGAGGAACAATAAAGTAAAATACAAAGACTTTACGCCTGCACTTGGTCGGGATACGCTATGGCACACCATAGAAGATATGCATAATGTGTGGTGGCTGTTGTGGCCCATCTTCGACACCACGGGCATGGCTTGCCAGGCGGTGAGCCAGCTCGCCGTCACGCCCATCGAAAACCAGTCCACCACGCTCACCTGGTCGGCACCTTCGGGTCAGACCGTCTGGGACGTACAGTACGGTCACAGCGACGCACCGCGCAGCGGCTACACCCAGACGCGTGTCCGCAACACACCCTACCTCAACCTCTCAAACCTCGATACCGGAACCTACTACACCGCCTACGTCCGCGCCATGTGCGACATCGGGGACTACAGCAACTGGTCCGACAGCCTCGTGTTCTACGTTCCGGGCGACAGCTCCAACGTGGGCATCCGCGCCGTGGAGCAATATACAAATCTCTTCCCCAACCCTGCCAGCGACCAAGCAACCGTCACCTCCTCCTTCGGCGTAAAGGGCGTTGAGGTCTATTCCCTCAAGGGCGAACTGATGGAACACTCCTCCCGCGACGGCGGCACCGTCGCCAACATCGACCTCCAACGCTATCCCGCCGGCTCCTACATCGTGCGCATCCGCACCGCCAAAGGCATCGTGGCACGTCACTTGGAGGTGGTAAGATAATCAATAAATATCCTCGCCTCCAACGCAATAGTCGGCTTTCTGACACCCAAAGCCGCTCCACGCAGCAAAAGTCCCTGTGTCAAAGCATAGAAAAGACCTTTACACGAGGAGACGATTTGCAAGCCAATATATGCACTATTTTTAGTGCGTATGGGACAAATTAGTGTTGTGGGATATCAGTAGGAATTCAAAACAAAGGCAGTGTCATCTGTATTTTTATTGTCCATACAAAACAGATGCGCAGGAAAGTTTCCTGCGCATCTTTAGTAAAACGACGGTTCGTACTTTATCTCACTTTCAGCACTTCTCCTTTGGCTTGGATGATGCTTTCGTAGAACCACTGCGGATAAGGCGGTTGCTGCGGGAATGCCACAACGCCCGTTTCGGTGGTCTTGATTTTGCCTTGATCGTCATGGAGTTTGATATTTCCATCGATGTACTTCACCAGCAGGAAGTTGTCGAGCTCGTGCCATCGGCGCATCATCTGCTCCGCCATATTGTTGGAATAACGGTTGAGTTCTCCAACCAAACGGTTGGGATTGTCGATATTGGCAAGGTGGCTGTCGTGACTTGCCACCTGCGCGATGAAATCCGCCTCCAACTCCGACTGCACCTTCTGCACATCCAGAATCATGGAATCGTAACGGAGGTAGCAGAAATTGGTGACACGGTTGAAAAGCCAGAAAGCGGCGGTCTCGGAATACTGCGACATAGAGCCGTTGCCTTGCTCAAAGCAGATGGGCACCTGCGTCAAACCGCAATACATGGGACAGTAGCAGGTGGAA
>JAZLKZ010000080.1:0-7634 GCA_045597845.1 Bacteroidales bacterium
GCAGAACTTGACCTTCTTACAGCTCAGGAAAAGATAGAGTCGTACAAGCTTTATCAAGAGAAAAAAAAGAAGAAAAAATACCGTGTACCAATGGTCATCATCGGTTTGCCATTGTTGCTGTTTTGGGTAGTAAAGACAGATTCATTTAGCGGCGGACCTGGCATTGGAGGCGCATTGTACAACATAGGAGTTTGCGTATTCATTAGTATTGTGTGCATCATCATAAGTATAAAAGTGTCCAAGAAGGAGAACAAGACAATCAGCACGTTGCTCTCCGACATCAAAGAACTCAAAGAAATGGAGAAATGATGCGCTTTGATTGACATTCAACAACGAAGGAATAAAAGGACAAACATAAAAGCGCTTTTTTTATGCGACCTAATCGAAAACTGTTTCTTAGAATATTATGTACATTCATTTGCCTATATGTATTCTTGGCAAAAATCGGCGTAATAATCTATTCTTTTAATATGCATCGGTTTGATCCACCCATATTCACGACAGATGTACTAATACTATGCGCCTCTCTGTTTTTGGCATCCCTTTTATGGGGAAAGAATGTCAATATCCCTTGCAAGACAATTTTGCTCATATTGATTGTCGGAGCCATAACGACGCAAATCTATAGTGGAATTTTCGATCTTTTAACCAGAAACCTAAATGTCAATCGAAAGTTTGCCTTTTGGGCTTTCGACGTTCCTAATCTACTATCAATATGCATTTTAGCCATATTGTTTTTAATCATACTTTCCAGACCCAATAAACCATCACATAATAGTAACTAAGCCTATTTGGACATCCGCAATATTTTCGTAACTTTGCAAAAGCATCCGAGTGTGCTTTTTACTATTATTTACTGAATAACAAAGAATTACAAAAAGAATGGACAAAGCTAAATTCAAGCAAGAAATCTTTGCGTACATGCTGTTGATTGCGGGCAGCGCCCTTTTTGCCGTAGGCGACGTGATGTTTGTCAACCCCTATTTGATGGCTCCTGGTGGAACATACGGTCTTTCCAACGTGCTGAACACGGTATGGCCTTGGAAAATCTCCTTGTACGCCATCTGCATGGATATTCCCTTGCTGATTATCGGAACCTTGATTCTCGGACCCAAATTCGGTGTCAAGACAGTGGTTTCCACATTGCTGATTTTCGCCTTCACCTTTGTATTGGAAAGTCTGTGGGGCTACACGCCTGTCATCCACGACGGCGCCATCTCCGCTACCGCCATTGAAGGCCTCAACATGGTGGAAATCCCCAACCAAGGCGGCTGGTTCGTGCCCGACTATTTCCTGAACACCGTTGTAGCCGGTCTGATTTACGGCGTTTCCATTGGATTGATTTTCAAATCCGGCGCCACGTCAGGCGGCAGCGATATCATCTCCATGATTCTGCACAAATACACCAAGATTTCCCTCGGCACTTTGGTGTTGATTGTAGATAGCTGCATCACCCTCACCACCCTTATCGCTTTCGGCGACATCCGACTGCCCATCTACTCCATCATCCTGATTTACATCGAGAGCAAGGTTATCGACCTCGTAGTTGACGGTGTGAAGTCCTACAAAACCGCCTTCGTGGTTACTGACAAGATGGACGATGTACGCAACTTCATCCTCCACGACCTTCACCGCGGCGGCACCTGCTTCCAAGGCATTGGCCTTTATCAAGGCACCGAACGCAAAATGATTTACGTCACCCTGGAGCGCGCCGACCTTGTCAAACTGAAAACCAACCTGCGCCGTCTCGACCCACAGGCTTTCGTCAACGTAATCGACAGTTCCGAAATCATGGGCCTCGGCTTCAAGGCATTGCCCGAAGAAGAATAGGTTCCAAAAGCTTTATTTTGAGTTTGAAGTTTTAAGCCGGATTAATGTTTTAGGTTCCAACGGTCAATCATCAATTTTCTATTGTCAATTTCTAATGAAGGTTCTGCAACTTTGCAACAAGCCCCCCTACCCTCCCGTTGACGGAGGCACGTTGGCGATGAACTGCGTCACGCAAGGACTTATGGCAGAAGGTTACAAGGTGAAAGTGCTCACCATAGAGACCGACAAGCACCCCTTGCAAAAGACGCTTATTCCCGAAAGCTACATACAGCAGACTGGACTTGAATCCGTTTATGTGGATTTGAACATTCACCTCATCGACGCATTGGCAGCACTGCTCTGCGGAGAGTCGTACCATGTGAAGCGCTATGTCAGCAAAGACTTTGAGCAAAAACTCATCGCAATACTCAAGCAAGACGAATACGACATCATACAGTTGGAAGGATTGTACCTCACCCCCTACGTAAGCGTCATCCGCCAATTCAGCAAGGCTCGCATCGTTTTGCGCGCCCACAACGTAGAGAACCAAATCTGGCGCCGCATTGCCCATTGCACCAAGAACCCGTTGAAACGTTGGTACTTGAAGCACCTTGCCTTGGCGCTCAACGCCTACGAGCAAGAGCATGTAAACGACTACGATGCAGTCGTCTGCATCACGCAGAACGATGCCGACGCTTTCCGCAAAATGGGCTGCCGCAAACCCATCTCGGTCATTCCCTTTGGCATCACTCCTGAAGTGATTGACAACGTGACGGAAGAAGAAAACTCGCTTTTCCACATCGGCTCCATGGACTGGATGCCCAATCAAGAGGGCATTGACTGGTTTTTGGAATCAGTCTGGCCAATGCTTCACAAAGAAATCCCCGAAGTGCGTCTCTACCTTGCCGGGCGCAAGATGCCTGAACGCCTAATGAAAGCGCAAATCGAGGGGGTCAACGTTGTGGGAGAAGTGGCAGACTCAACCTATTTCATCGGCAGCAAACAAATCAACATCGTTCCGCTATTGTCGGGCAGCGGAATCCGAGTGAAAATCATCGAAGCCATGTCGCTGGGCAAAACCGTCGTCACAACCTCCATCGGTGCCGAGGGCATCAACTACACCAATGGCAAAGACATTCTCATCGCCAACACCCCCGAGGAATTTGTCGCACAAATCCGACGCTGCGTCGCCGACCAGGACTTCTGCCGTCAAATTGGACATAACGCCTACGAACTCATTGTAAAAGAATATGGCACACAAGCCTTAACAAAGAAATTTTTAGCACTCTACGAGCAATAAAAACGACTTTATTAGGTTATTTATCGAAACAAACCATTAATGACTATGAAAAAAACTATCGTCTGGATTTTGTTCCTTTTGGTTGGACAGATATGCTTTGCCCAAATACACATTCCCGACACGCGAGTATCATTCCAATTCCCAAACGGAGGATGGAAATACTTGGAAACACAGAAAATAGATGACAACACCACCATCTATCTCTATTCCTACTGCGCCAAAGTGGTCACCGACTCGAAAGGCGACACCATTCTTCCTTTTCTGCGCATCTATGTCAAGCAGAACTATACCAGCAGCATCTACAACCTCATCTTTTCCCGTTCCACAACGCAGCCGTTCCAAACACTGGACGAATACATGACCGGCTTGCCCGCGTCGGAAGGAATGGGCTATGTAGGAGCCTACGAAAGCTACAGCGACAACAAAGACTACAAGTTTAGAATGATTTATTTCAAAGACAAAAACACTGCGTTTGAATTCCGCATCGAAACAACTTTCGACACATACGATGCCTTCGACAAAGAATTCAACGACATTATGCAAACCATAGTTATTGAAAAGTGAAATACTTACGCCTCATCATAGTCCTTTCAGGAATGCTTTGTGCCGGATTTGCAGCACAATGCCAAGAAGTTGATTCCGTAGAAATCTATAGGAAACAATATACCGAACTCAACAAAATTTACGCCAAAGCACCCCACGACATCGCCAATTTGGTGGAGATGGCTCGGTTTTACGCCAGCGACCGCAACCCAATGAGAAGCCTGCCTCTCGCAATGACCTTCGTATGCACAGCCGAGACCGATTTCTCTGATTTGATAAACGGAGAGAAATACAACGAAGCCCGAAAACTGATTCGCAAAGGTGTCGATCTTCCCGCCATTCGCAATCTGAAACGTTCCATCGCCGTAAAAGCACAAGAAGAACTGACCACGGGAAGAACTTACAGCTTGGTGGAAATAGACGCTTTTGAGAAGGCATTTGCAAGCGATCCCACCGTAAGTCATACCGTGAAAACCATGCGCATGGAGCAATCGCTTAGCGATGCACGTAGCGACCAAGACATCAACAAGCTCTATACCGTCATCGTCAATTTTCCAGGAACATCAGAGGCAGAAAAAGCCGACGTTGAATTGGCGAAAAAACTTAGCGGCATCATCAGCAGCAAAAACACCTTTGCAGACATCGACGCCATCGCAACAGAATACAGCAAAAGCGAATCCCTGCAACGATTAGCACTGCAACGCAAAGCCCATCTTGCCTACATACAGACAAAACAGGCCAATACCGTAGAGGCCTACAAGACCTACCTTTCGAATTATCCATCAGGCGACGACTATATTAGCGCAATAGAAAGTCTTGACGAGTTGCTGGCTGACAAATACGCCGCATTGCGCACCCCTCAGGAATACATCGACTTTATTGATTCAAACAGAACAAGCTCTCTCGCCGAACAAGCCACCGACCATTTGAGAAACAGCATCTTGCAAGACCACGATGTCATTGCGGCACGACTTTTTCTGCAGCATTTCCCACACGACATCCAATACAACGACGTTTACCAATTCTATTACAACTGCCACGCCTGCGAAGGCAACCGCCAACCCATCGAGGCTTTCGCCCAGCGCAACAGCGACTATCCTTCCCCGGAACAGGTACAAGCCGATATGAGCCGAGCCGCTCGCATCGACGCTTTCAACCTCAACCAACCGTTCAACAACAAAAACCAGAAAGCCTACACCTCCTTCATACGGCAAAACGCAGGCAAAGGAATCTCTTTTGTGGCACTGCAACGCATGCTGCAACCCAGTTGCGCACAAAAAGACTGGAATGGCGCGCTGGCACTGATTGACGCAAATGCCAGCTCTTTCACAAAGGCCTCAAAAGCAGAACTCGAATCCCTGAAAGCGATACTCTCCACCAATCCAGACCCTCGCATCCTTCGTCGCAATGTGATGAACGCCAATTATGACATGCTCCATCCAACGCAGAGTCCAGACGGAACAAAGCTATTCTTCACCCAAGTCACCGAATCGGGCAAAAACATCTGCTACGCACAATATTTCGCTGGAAAACACGGCGGTTGGCGTTTTATGGGGACTGTAGCATTCATCAATATAGAGAACAAAGACACCGAGATTTTCGGATTCTTCGACAACGGCAACAAGATGTTGCTGGGACAACAAGGCGACATCATGATTGCGGAACGCGACAGCAACGTATGGCGTGTTTCGGAAATTCTCCCCTACCCAATCAACACAGACTACCTTGAATCCGACGCGTATATGGTCCCTGACGGTTCTGGCATTTTGTTTGTTTCAGACCGCCCCGACGGATTCAACGTACAGCAGTCCTTTGCCAACTTCCACGGCGACACAGCCGCAGCCACCGACATCTATTTTGCGCCCAGAACCGCCTACGGGTGGGGCAAACCCATCAATCTTGGATGCAAAATCAACAGCATCTTCTGCGAGAGGAATCCGCTGCTCAGCAAAGACCTCCAAACCCTATACTTCATAACCGACGGTAAAGGCGGCATGGGCTATGGCGACATTTACAGTGCCACGAGAAAAAATCTTGACACCTGGACAGAATGGGAAAACCCCGTAAACCTCGGCAGAGAGGCAAACACCTCTTTCGACGAAGCATCCATCTCCTTCTCCCCCGACGAAAGCAAAATCCACATCGCCTCCAACAACTTGGGCGGACACTACGCTTGCTACAGTATCGCATCCTTGCACTCAAGCCTCAACAATTTCAAGGACTTACATATCGACTGCTCGGAATGCACACCCATAAACTTATCTATTGTTGACTTGGCCGACACCAGCATCGCTTTCTCCATACGCTATCCTAATCCAGACTCCGGAATTGATTTCACCTGCAACAAAGACCATTCATACATGGCATTTTGCACATATACTGACATTTATACTCCACCTGTGGAAATCAAAGGCACCAAGCACAAACTCTCCAGTTGCGGCTATCAAGAACAAGTAAGCCAAGACTCCGCAATCTTATCCCTCCCCACACTTGCTTTTGCCGACTCCAGCGACAATCTGACCATGCTAGCGAAAATAACGTTGGACAACCTCATGGACTACCTGTCGCAAGTACCCTCCAAAAAAGCGGTCATTTCCCTAAACCACGATGGAGACGATGATGCCACAAGTTTCAGCATTACACAACGACAGAGCAAAGCCATCAAGGCATATTTGAAGTCGAAAGGATTTGACACAACCAAGATTGTCGTCGCCACTTACGGAAACGTAAAATATCGCAAAGGTCTTGCACCCAAAACGCCCGTGACGCTCAAATTCGAATCTCGCCACAAATAGTTCTTCGCAACCCATGAAGTGACATCCCGCAAGAAGGGCAACACACGTCATACGCAACGGATTTTCATTTATTAACAATTCGTTGCGTATTTCTTTTTATAAAAACAGCAATTATTTGTTCGAAAAAAAGTATTTTTGCATCGGGTAAATAAGGCAAAAACATGGAGCAACATCACACCATAACATTCGAGGGTCACACACTGCATTACCGCGACGAAGGAAAAGAAAACAAACAGACCATAGTATTAATACACGGTTTTCTACAGAATCTTAGCATCTGGAGTTCCTATACGCTCTCCTATATGAGAAGCATGCATGTCATTGCCATCGACCTTCCCGGGCATGGATACAGCGATTGTTTCTCCGAAGCGCACACCATGGATTTCATGGCCAAGTGCATCATGGCAGTGCTCACGGCAGCAGGCGTCGAACAGTGCGTGATGGTGGGTCACTCTCTAGGAGGCTATGTGGCATTGGCATTTGCCGAACGTTACCCGTTCATGCTCAAGGGTCTCTGCCTGATCAACTCACACGCCTTTGCCGACACCGAAGAGAAAAAAGAATCACGGGTGGAAGTCTGCAAGAAGGTGCAAGTCAATCGACCCGGCTTCATTGTGGATTTCATACCCAACCTTTTCTCGGAATCGCGCCGAGAAGCGCTTTCTGCCGAAATCAAAGAGATACAAGACCAATCACTTGATGTCAGCGAACAAAGCATCATCGCCGCCCAATACGGCATGATGCAACGGCCGTCGCGCATCGCCCTGCTCCAACGGTTTAACAAGCCCATTTTCTTCGTCATCGGCAAAGACGACAGCCGCATACCCATCGAATACGCCGTTTCGCAAGTAATGGAGGCACGTCGCGGCGAAATGCTTCTCCTTGAGGGCGTAGGACACATGGCGCATCTCGAAGAGAGAGAATACGTAAAAAAACGTTTAAGTAACTTTGTCAATGCATGTTACTGATAACAATGTATTATTTTTTTTTATTTTCAGAAAAAAGATGTATATTTGTTACCAAATAAAAACATTCAAGTTTAACACAAAACATTCAATATCATGAAAGTAAACGAAGTAATGGCTAACCTGGAAGCCAAACATCCTGGTGAAAGCGAATACTTGCAAGCAGTTCGCGAGGTTCTCGAAACCATCGAAGAAGAATACAACAAACACCCCGAATACGAG
>JAZLKZ010000081.1:0-6964 GCA_045597845.1 Bacteroidales bacterium
ACGCAGTATCGTTCAGTGGGCATTCAACGAAGAGTCTGAAGTAGGAGCTGTTGCCGACCAAGTATTTGAAGCCAACGACATGTATGTTGTTGTTGCTTTGAAAGATGTCTATAAGAAAGGCTATCCCGAACTGAACCAGATTCGCGACATGATTGAAAACAATGTACGTTTGGAGAAGAAAGGCGAAACCCTTATGGCTCGCGCCGAAGAGGCAAAGGCATCTTGCAAAGACATTAATTCTTTCGCCGTGAAATTGAACACCACCGTAGATACCATCGACAGCGTTACCTTTAATGGCTACTATTTCGGTCGCTTTGGCATGGAACCCAAAGTCCAGGCCGCCGTTGCCGCCAACAAAGGCAACAACCTCATAGGCCCCATCAAAGGCTCTACAGGCGTTTACATGGTACAGGTTGACAAAGAGAATCCTCAAGAGAGCAATGCCGAAGGCGTTCGCGCCCAGTTTGAGCAGAACTACATGCAGAAAATGCGCTCCTTTACCCAGGTGCTGAAAGACAACGCCAAGATTGTCGACCAAAGAAACAAATTCTTCTAAGAGAACACGGTCATGGGTCGTTTGGTCGTAAGGCCCAAGACTCAGATCTCCAATAATCAGAGACGCGACCTTCGGCCGCGTCTCTTGTTTTATCAAAGTCCGGAACGTTGCAATGAAACTCAAAGAGCGACTTCGTTCAATAAAGAAATGGTTCGCCACCAAGATATTCAACTTCAAGTCTTGGGGCAAGACCCTCAAGTCGTTGAACGAGCCACTCAATGATATCATCAAGAACAAACATCGCTTCGTAGTACTCGACACCAATACCTACCAAGAGAAAATCTCGTTCGAACTAACCGGCATCAACATTTTCGTCACCCTCGGCATCAGCACAATTGTTTTAATCATACTGACAATCATCCTAATAGCATTCACGCCTTTGCGCGAATTCATTCCAGGCTACACCAACAGCGAGATGGTAGAACAAACATACCACAACAGTGTAGTAATCGACTCGCTGGAAAAACAACTCGACCGTCAGGAATGGATGATCCAAACCATGCAAGAAGCAATTTCAGGCAAAGCGATGCCCAACGCTGATGAAATTCAGAAGAAAGTGGACTCGCTGAGCGCATTGGGTGTTACCGCGATAGAATATCGACGTTCGAAAGCCGACAGTTTGCTTTGCGAGGAGGTGGAAAAGCTTGAAGGAACGGCGAAAAAGCAGAAGAAATAGCGACAAGGACTACAATCGTTGAATATTAAACAAGAATCATTATCAAACGGATAGCCATTTTAGGATCTACAGGATCCATCGGGACACAAGCACTGAATGTGATACGACGTCATAGAGATCTCTATGAGGTTGAGGTGCTTTGCGCAGGCAACAATGCTGATCTGCTCATTCAGCAAGCGCTGGAATTTGAGCCCAACGCCGTTGCCATTGCCAATAAGAACCACTATACCAAAGTAAAAAAAGCGCTGGAACATACCGATATCAAGGTGTTTGCCGGGGAAGAATCCATCGCCGACCTGATGGAGATGAGCAGCATCGACATCGTGCTCGCCGCCATCGTAGGCTTCGCAGGACTTCGTCCCACCATGCGGGCCATCGAAAATCACAAAACCATTGCCTTGGCCAACAAAGAGACCATGGTAGTGGCGGGAAGCATTGTAACAGAAGCGGCAAAGCGCCATCATGCACCCATCTTACCCGTCGATTCCGAACATTCTGCAATTTTCCAATGCCTTATTGGAGAGCAATTATGGCTCACGGAAGATTCCACCGCCCCTATCGACAAGATACTCCTCACCGCATCAGGCGGTCCGTTCCGTGGACGCAACCGCGAAGAGCTCTCAAAAGTCACATTGGAACAAGCACTCAAACACCCAAACTGGAGCATGGGCAGAAAAGTCACCATCGACTCGGCATCTTTGATGAACAAAGGACTTGAAGTAATCGAAGCCAAATGGCTCTTCGGCGTAGAAGCCGACGACATCGAGGTGATCGTGCATCCTCAATCCATCGTGCATTCGATGGTACAATATGTTGATGGATCCATCAAAGCCCAATTGGGAGTGCCCACCATGGAAACACCCATCCAGTTTGCATTCAGTTTCCCCGAAAGAATTGAAAGTCACCTACCCCGACTTGATTTTGCGAAATATCCTACCTTGACTTTTGAAAAACCAGATACCGAGACCTTCCGCTGCCTGCCCTTAGCCTACGAAGCCATCCACAAAGGCGGAAACATGCCCTGCATCATGAATGCCGCCAACGAAGTCGCCGTGCAGAAATTCATCGACGGTGAAATCGGATTTCTGGAAATCGCCGATTTTGTGGAGCAGAAGATGCAAACCGCTCCTTTTATCCCTACTCCCACCCTTGAGGATTTGTTTGAAACCGACAAAGCGGTGAGAGGCGATTGTTGTTAGATTGTTGAGTTGATTGTCAAAACTTATTATTTACGATTACAATAAATCATGAAAGTTTTAGCACTGCTGTTAAGCCTTACCTTACTGGTCATCACCCACGAATTTGGACATTTGGGCATTGCCAAACTGTTTCATACCCGAGTACGCCGTTTCTATGTATTCTTCAACTGGAAATTCTCCATATTCAAAGCGAAGAAATTCGACGGGAAATGGCATTTTCTCTTCTTCAACGCCGAAACCCCCGAAAGCTGGAACGAAGAGAACATGAAAGAGGAAGACAAAGACAACACCTTGTGGGGCCTTGGCTGGATACCACTGGGCGGCTACTGCGACATTGCAGGCATGATTGACGAGACCAAGAGCGCCGACGACCTTGCCAGCGAGCCGCAACCGTGGGAATACCGCAGCAAACCCGCCTGGCAACGTCTTTGCATGATTAGCGCAGGCGTGGTGGTGAATTTCATTTCCGCGCTGCTCATCTACACATGCATCTTCGCCCATTGGGGCAAAGACGAGCTGCCCATGCGCAACGCCATGTTGGGATACGAATACCACCAGATTCTGCTTGATGAAGGCTTTGAGAATGGTGATATCATTTGGGCCATCGATGGGAAAGAGGTGACCGACCTTACCGAATCGCAACAAAAGCTATTGCTTGACAAACCCAGCAATGTAACACTGAAACGTGGCGATAGTTTGATTACAATCCCATTCTCCGACAGAGTTATCTCACGAGTCAACCAAGAGCGGCCCAAAGGGCTTATCCTTGGAGTGCGTTCACCTTTCGTAGTGAAAGATTTCGTACCCGGATCAGTGGCAAAGAGCGCCGGACTGAAAATCGGCGATAGCGTAGTAAGCATCAATGGAGACTCAACGCCGTCCTACACCGAAATCACCGCGGCATTGGCCGAAAATGCAGGCGACAGCATCCTCGTAGGATTTTTCCGCAGCGACAACTTCCAAGAAATTGCCTTGGAAGTTCCCTCGTCGGGCAAGATCGGCGTACAACTTATGAAACCTACCGAACTATTTGCCGTACAGCATACCGACTACAACTTCTTCCAAGCCATTCCCGCCGGTATCAGCTACGGCTGCGAGACACTCGGCACCTACGTCAGCTCGTTGAAGATGCTGTTTACCAAAAATGGAGCGCAGAATTTAGGCGGTTTCATCTCCATTGGAAGCATTTTCCCCGATGAATGGAACTGGTTCCAGTTCTGGGACATCACAGCACTTTTGGCCATCATCTTGGCATTCATGAACGTAATCCCCATTCCAGGCCTCGACGGAGGACATATCCTGTTTACCCTGTGGGAAATGATTACACGGCGCAAACCCTCCGACAAGTTCCTGGATCGGGCGCAAACCGTGGGATTGATCCTCCTGCTGGCACTATTGGTTATCGCCAACGGAAACGACATAATAAGACTATTTCAATGAGGGAGATAGATCTGAAGATTGGGAGATTTGAAGATTAGAGTTCACAGTTCACCATTTTACTAGTCACTAATCACTGGTCACTAGATTTGAAGATTAAAATATAGCGATGATCAAGAAACTCGATAGATTGATATTGAAATCATTCTTGGGGCCATTGGCGCTCACATTCACCTTGGCGGTGTTTGTGTTGCTGATGCAGTTTGTTTGGAAATATATCGACGACCTGGTGGGCAAAGGACTTGACTTTATGGTAATCGCCGAACTGCTGTTTTACGCCGCCGCCACCTTCGTGCCGATGGCACTTCCTATTGCCGTTTTGTTTGCCTCCATCATGACGATGGGAAATTTTGGCGAACATTACGAACTCGTTGCCATGAAAGCGGGAGGCATCTCGTTGAAACGCGTAATGCTGCCTATGATGATGGTTTGCCTGTTGCTTACAGGAGTGGCGTTTTATTTTTCCAACAACGTGCTACCCATAGCAATGCTGAAATACCGAACCACACTGTACGACGTAACGCGCAAAAAACCTGCGGTAAATATCCGTACAAGTGAATACTACGATGAAATTGACGGCTATGTGATCCGAGTGAACGGGAAATCGGCAGACGAGCAGACATTGGAAGACATCACCATCTACGACCACAGCCACGGCTCAGGAGAAAACAACGTCATCGTGGCGAAAAGCGGCGAGATGCGCTCCAGCGCCGATGAAGCCTATCTGATTTTCACTCTTTTCGACGGCTATACCTACAGCGAATCCATGTATGGCGAGGACTATGCCAAACGTCCGCTCACCCGCATCGGATTCGAGAAACAGGTTCTTTCGTTCGACGTTTCGGCTTTTGCCTTCAACAAGAGCGACGACAGCTTCTTCAAGGGCAACTACCACATGATGTCCATCTCCCAACTGGACACCACAATCCAAGCCATGAACCTGGTTCTGGATACGATTTGCATGAACTACAAAGACCAGATGGAAAACAAATTGCAGACATACAAATTGTACCGTACTGCCGACGACTCGATACAGGGAAAGAAAATCGACATAGAGTCTGCCATTTCCAAGCTGGATCCCATCGTGAAAGGCCGTGTACTCAACCAGGCTAAAGTGTCGTCTCAAATGGCATTGAGCGACGTACAATCGTTAGGGCAAACCTATCTGAGCGAAAAAGAATACATCAATTATCTACACATAGAATGGCAACGGCGATATACGTTGTCGCTGGCATGCCTGTTGCTCTTCCTTGTAGGCGCACCATTCGGCTCCATCGTAAGAAAAGGTGGATTGGGAGTTCCCTTGGTAGCTTCGGTGCTCTTTTTCGTGTTCTACTACATGATTGGCATGATTGCCGAAAAGATGGTCCGCACAAGTGCTGTAGGACCTATTGGCATGTGGTTTTCCACGTTTGTATTCCTGCCCATCGGCATCTTCCTGACACTCTACGCTACAGGCGACTTGAGGAAAAAGAAAAAGTAAGCTATTTCCCCAAAAAAACAATCTTATAGCCTGCAGGAAACAAGCCACAATATTTTTTGCGCCCAAAGAAATGCAAAATAACGGCACGAGACGCAATCAAATCGTGCCAGGTATGTTGTTCCATACAGTTTGCGATTGCAGCCCAAAATGGCGGAAAATAAGCAAGCAAAATAATACATGCAACGCATTGAAAAGACAAGCGAGAGGAGACGCTTGAGCGTCCCCTCTCGCTGTTTGGTATAGTCCAATCTGGGCGGTGATGTGCGCATTGCGCACATCACTCACACAGATAATTGGATTTTTATCTCACAATAAACTTCTGGATGCTGTTGACCTTTTCGCCATAAATGCGTACGAAGTAAGCACCTTGTGCGAGCGTTTCAACATTGAGAGACTTGACAGCCTCACCATCGCAATCCATGCTGTCGCTCATCACTACGCGACCGTTCATGTCGAGAACAGCCACATTCACCTTGCCATTTACGCCGCTAACCTTGACGTTAGCAACACTGTTGGCGGGGTTAGGATAAACGAAGATCTGAGCAGCACCGTTGATTTCAGAAATTCCGATGCTGTCAGCCTCGAAGTTAGCGATTACGTCAACAGTCATGTTGGCAGCCATAGCGGGGATAAAAGCGGGGATTTCGTAAGTCAGCGGATTCTCGGTCATAGGAATAGTCATTCCCATCACACTGATAGTCCAGTTCACGAAGTGGTAGCCATCGTTAGCGGTAGCAGTAGCGCTTACAGTCTCGCCAACTGCATAGCGTACGGTGCCCATCGGGTCAACCGTACCCATAGCAGGATCGTTGACTGAGATGTTGATGGTTACGCTGTCAGCTGCGGGAGGTACGCTGTCGGCTGCAAAATTGGCGATAACGTCAACGGTCATGTTGGCAGCCATTGCGGGGATTTCATAAGTCAGCGGGTTCTCGGTGAACGGCAAAGTCATAGTCATCACATTTACGGTCCAGTTCACGAAGTGGTAGCCTTCGTTGGCAGTAGCGGTAGCGCTTACAATCTCGCCAACTGCATAGCGAACGGTGCCCATCGGGTCAACAGTACCCATAGCAGGATCATTGACGGAGATGTTGATGGTTACGCTGTCGGCTGCAGGAGGTACGCTGTCGGCTGCAAAATTGGCGACAACATTTACAGTCTGGTTAGCGATGATAGCGGGGATAACGTATGACAAAGGATTCTCAGTCATAGGAATAGGCATACCCATTACAGTCATCGTCCAATCAACGAAATGATAGCCTTCGTTTGCGGTAGCGGTAGCGGTAACAGAATCGCCTACTGCATAGCGAACAGTACCCATCGGATTGACTGTACCCATAGCGGTGTCGTTGACAGAAACCACGAAGGTTACGCTGTCGGGAGCAACAACGGCATTGGTGTCGCCAATGAGGATGTGGATGTTGCGGCCATAGGAGTTGGTAGCTTCAACCAAAGCGGTAAAGAGACCGTTAACCTTGCGGACAGTTACGGTACCATTTTCCATAAACCAGAGCGGAGTAGAGATATAGCCACCCTCTACATTGGCTGCATAGGAAGGATATACACTAGATCCAACAACGCCAGGCGAAGCTGATACGGTACCAGCCATGTAG
>JAZLKZ010000082.1:0-14044 GCA_045597845.1 Bacteroidales bacterium
TGAGCCGATAAGAGTTTCGTAGGAATGCGAATTCTCTAAATGAATAGCGTTGCTGTGCCGAACAAGCACAACAACGCTATGATTGAGTTCTAAAAGTTGTTTGAGGACGTTGTGACCCAAGAGTCCCGAGGCGCCTAAAAGTAGGATGCGCATGATTTTGATCAGCCTACGCTGCAGCCAGGGGTTACCAGTTGTGAAGGCGTGATGAGTACGAGGCGACCGTCTTTGTCTTCGGCGCTGAGAATCATGCCTTGACTTTCCACACCTTTGAGCTTTCGGGGGGCGAAGTTGGCGATGAAGCAAACTTGCATGCCTACCAGTTTTTCGGGTTCGGGATAGAACTTGGCGATGCCGCTGACGATGGTGCGGGTTCCCATTTCATCCTCAATCTTGAATTGTAGGAGTTTGTCCGCCTTGGGTACTTTACAGCATTCCAACACGGTTCCCACGCGGATGTCCATCTTGCCGAAATCCTCGAAAGCGACCTCTTTTTTGACTTCGCTGGGACTCCATGCGTTGAGTTCGTTCTGGCGCTTGGTCTCCAACAGACGGTTGACTTGCGCGTCGATGGCGGAGTCTTCAATCTTTTCGAACAACAGTTCAGCGGGATTGAGTTGGGTGCCTTCTGCCAGCAACGAGGCGTTGCCTGCCTCGCGCCAAGCGTGCTTGCCTTCGAAGTTGAGCATCTTTTGGAGTTTTGCGGCGCTAAAGGGCAGGAATGGCTCGCAGAGGATTGCCAAATTGGCGCAAATCTGCAAGGCAAGGTTAAGCACTGTTGCGGTACGTTCGGGGTTGGTTTTGATGAGTTTCCAAGGCTCGGTGTCGGTGAGGTATTTGTTGCCGAGACGGGCAAGGTTCATCATCTCGCTGACGGCTTCGCGGAAGCGGTAGAGTTCGAGACTGCGACCGATACGTTCGGGGTAGGAAGCCAGTTCCTTCACGACTTCCATATCCGCTTCGCTGAGAGTGCCTTGTGCGGGCACTTTGCCTTCGAAGAATTTGTGGGTAAGCACCACTGTGCGGTTGACAAAGTTGCCGAGGATGGCAACCAACTCGCTGTTGTTTTTCAGTTGAAAGTCCTTCCAAGTGAAGTCATTGTCCTTGGTTTCGGGAGCATTGCTGCAAAGGGTGTAGCGCAAAACGTCCTGTTTGCCGGGGAAGTCCTTGAGGTATTCGTGCAGCCAAACGGCCCAGTTGCCGGAGGTGCTGATTTTGTCGCCTTCGAGGTTGAGGAACTCGTTGGCGGGCACATTCTGAGGCAGGATATAGCTGCCTTCCGCCTTCAGCATGGAGGGGAAGATGATGCAGTGGAAGACGATATTGTCTTTGCCGATGAAATGTACCAGTTTGGTATCCTGTGATTTCCACCATTTCTCCCAGTCGGCTCCGCAGTGTTGCTTGGTGAAGCTGATGTAGCCGATAGGTGCGTCGAACCAGACATAGAGCACTTTGCCGTCGGCGCCTTCAATGGGAACCTTCACGCCCCAGTCGAGGTCGCGGGTTACGGCGCGAGGTTGCAGACCTGCGTCAATCCAGGATTTGCACTGTCCATAAACATTGCTTTTCCAGTCGCTTTTGTGCTGTTCGAGAATCCATTCGCGTAGCCAAGGCTCGTCTTGGTCGAGTGGCAGGAACCAATGTTTTGTCTCACGCAGCACAGGTTTGGAACCGCTTAGCATTGATTTCGGATTGATGAGGTCGGTGGCGTTGAGCGAGGTGCCACAAGCTTCGCATTGGTCGCCGTAGGCACGTTCGTTGCCGCAGTGAGGGCAAGTGCCGGTGATGTAGCGGTCGGCGAGGAACTGTTTTGCCTCTTCGTCGTAGTATTGTTGAGCTACTTTTTCAACGAATTTGCCTTCCTCGTAGAGTTTCTTGAAATAGGCGGCTGCCGTTTCGTGGTGCTCTGGGGAGGAGGTGCGGGAGTAGATGTCAAACGAAATGCCCAGCTCCTGGAACGAGTCCTTGATGATAGTGTGGTAGCGATCTACGATGTCTTGGGGGGTGCATCCCTCTTTGCGGGCCTTGATGGTGATGGGCACGCCATGTTCGTCGCTGCCGCCGATAAAGAGTACCTCTTCGCCTTGGCTACGCAGATAGCGGGCGTAGATGTCGGCGGGCACATAAACGCCGGCGAGGTGTCCGATATGAACGGGACCATTGGCGTAAGGAAGTGCGGAGGTAATGGTATAGCGTTTGAAGCGTTGGTCTTTTTCGTTGTAAAGCATAAGTCAGTGAATTGTGAATAGTGAATTGTGATGTGTGGACTGTAGTTCAGCGACTGTTGAGGAGATAGCTGGCAGTTCTTTGTGGTGGACTAGTTGTATTTGTAGGTTGTTGTGGTGCCGTTGCAAGTCATGCTCGAGGGGAAGTTGTGGGAGTTGTAGTTGTAGCTGTAGTCAGTCGTGGTGGTTTGAGGTTCCATGTTATAAGGCAGGTCGATGGTGGTGCCGCCCATAAACATGCCCAGCAAAGGCAAGTCGCTCGGAATGGTTAATTGACAGGTGGCACCTACTTGCGTTGTGGTAGTGGCTGAAAGTACGTTGTTGGCGGAGAGTGTCGTGGCGGAGAAATCGTCTCCGTAGAAGTATTGCATTGGGTTGCGGTTGTTGTCGTAGGTGTAGTCTCCGGTGACGCTCAGCGTAACCTCAACGGGTAGCGGATCGGTCTGAGATTGCAGGGAAGAGACGATTTGGTTCAGCATTTCGTCGGAGAGCATCGCGCTGATTGTCGGATAGGCTTGTTCGACATAGCTGCGGATGATGGCGCCTAAATCCACGAAAGAGGAAATTTCCTGCATGGAGGTGTTGATGGTGATGCCCGCAGTGGTGACTTCCTTGCTTACGTTGTCGCCGTTCCAGGTGAATTGCTGGTTGATGGTAACATCGCAGAAGCCGAGTTTGGCGTCGGATTTCAATCCAAATGCGCTACCGTATTCCTGTACGAGCATGAGCAGGTAGGTTTGGCTGATGGAATCGTATTTGATTTCAGAGATTTTGTTGCCTTGGTGGATGACGTTTTGTCTCACCATCAGGCTGCTGCCAATACCCATCTTGCGGGTTGCGGCAAGCTGGTCGCCAGAATAGAGAAACTGGGTGGTATAGAAGCTTTCGGTGAAGCTTTCGAGGCGGTTGTTGCTGTAGGTGAACGATTTGGTGATGCCTGTTTTTTTGTCCAGAACAGTGGTCAGTGTGTTGTCGTTCCATGTCCATGTGGCCGTTTCTGCATCTTTTTCGGAGACAGAAGCGATGTGCAAGGTGGGTTGGTAGTAACCCTCTCCGAGGTGCTCGTCATAGGTATGGATGGTTTGAGCGGTTTCCGAAGCCTGTTCTTCTTCGTCTTTTTTGCAGGCAACATTGAAAATCAATGCTGAAGCAAGCAAGAGATGAAATATATTTTTCATGACAATAAACTTTTTGGTTCACCTATTTTGTAATAACGGTTGCGTAGCAGTCAATTAGATGGCTTTCTTGGCAGTGGTGGTGCGCTTGGGAGCAGCCTTTGCCTTGGCGGTGGTTTTCGGTGCTTGCGCTTTGGCCGCTGCGGTCTTGGCTGTGGAAGTTTTCTTCTCGGTTACTTTCTCCGAGGCTGCATGCTCTTCTTTCTTTTCGTCATCTTTGGCGGAAAGTTTGTCGGCTGCCAGCAAGATGTTGTACCAACTCAGCACTTTCTTGATGTCGGAAGCGTGAACGCGGTCTTTGTCGTACTCGGGAAGCACTTTTCCGAAATAGTCAAACAGAACGCTGTTTTCGGCTTTCTTTGGGTCGAAGTCGATGGCTGCGCCTTTTTGATGGTCATAGATATCTTGGAAAACTTCTTCCAGAGGTTTTTCTGTAGTGTTGGTGAAGATGCGGATTTCTGCCAAAGAGCTTATACGGTCGTTCTTGAAAACGGGAAATTTCTGTCCGTTGACGAGGTTTTTGACGATAGCGCCACCTTTGGTTTGTGATACCAGTTCACTAAGATCCGATTTTCCGGAGATTACGAGGATGTTGCTTAAATCCATTGTGTTAGTTTTTTGTTGAGTAATATTCGATTTGTAATGATTCAAGAAATGGTCAATAATAAAAAACGCAAAAAACGTTACTTTATTATCTATTGTTCTAAATGTGGAAACTTTACGTGATATGCAGCTAGTGGCAGCAGGGGTTCCTGGATGATGGTATTGACGGAAAATCCGAAACTTTTGGCGGCATCGCGTATTTCCTTTTCAAAGATGAATGCCACCGAACCTACCAGTGAAATCTGCTTTCCGTATGGAGAGAGTTGCACTATTTGATTGCAGATGTATTGCGAAAAACATTGATGCAGCAGTTCTTGAATGAAACCATGCGAGCGATGTTTTGCTGCAAAAGGTGCCATCGAGGCGAGAAAGCGATTTGCATTGGGTTCTTGATAGATGCGTGCAATAAACTGATGATAGGAATAGGGATAGTTGTTGTGAAAATCTGTGCGTAGCGCTTCGGGCATTTGCTGCGAGAGGTAGGATTTCAGCAATAGGCGTCCGATCTGATTTCCAGACCCTTCGTCACCTAAAAGATATCCCAAAGATGGCAGTTGGTGCGCGATGTTGTGCCCGTCGTAGAAACAGGCGTTGCTGCCTGTGCCCAAGATGCCTACAATTCCAGGCGATGCTTCGCAACAAGCCCTGCAAGCCCCCAATAAGTCGCCCGAAACCGAGATGTATGTATTAGGAAAACAGTATGATAAAGATGAAGATACATATTCTTGCATGGCTGGGGTTCCGCAGCCAGCGCCGTAGAAGAAAATCTTTTCGCAGCTTTTCGTGATGTTGAAATGGTGCATTACTTCCGAAGATGCCTTGAGAAAGGCTCCTTCCGACGAGGTCAGCGGGTTGAGCCCTTCCGTTTGGAAAGGTTCGCTTACGGTTTCTTGCTCAATCAAGACCCATTGCGTTTTGGTGCTTCCGCTGTCGGCGACAAGAATCATGGAATCAGATGGTTAATAATAGCTGTTGCTGTTTTACAAATTTTATTGTTGCTATAGAATAGATGGATTAGATGATGCCGATGATTTCGTTGATGTCTTTGATTCCATGACGGTTGCAGTAGTCTTCAAGACCTTCTACAATCTTTACGGTGACGGTGGGATCCATGAAGTTGGCAGTGCCTACTTCAATGGCTTTGGCGCCAGCCATCAGAAATTCCAGCGCATCGTTGGCGCAACAGATGCCACCTAGTCCAATCACAGGAATCTGCACGGCGTGAGACACTTGCCAAACCATGCGTACTGCAACGGGCTTGACGCAAGGACCGCTGAGACCTCCGGTGATGGTGCTGAGGTAGGGACGTTGTTTCTCGACATCAATTGCCATGCCCAGCATGGTGTTGATGAGCGAGACGCTGTCGGCGCCAGCCTGCTCAACGGCTTTGGCAATATCTACTACGCTGGTAACGTTGGGAGTAAGTTTTACAATCAACGTCTTATGATAAACTTTTCGAACCGCCGACACCACCTGTGCCGCCATGTCGGGATCGGTGCCGAATCCCATGCCGCCCTTCTTGACGTTGGGACAGCTGATATTGAGTTCGATGGCGGGGATGTTCTCCAAGGCGTCAATCTGTTCCGCCACGGAACAGTATTCCTCGATGGAACTGCCGCTGACATTCACGATGATGTTGGTGTCCATATCCTTGATGCGAGGATAGACGTTGGCGCAGAAATTGCCTACGCCCACATTCTGCAGACCTACGGCGTTGAGCATTCCCGAAGGGGTTTCCGCCATTCGGGGGTAGGGGTTTCCTTGGCGGCGTTCGCCCGTGGTGCCTTTTACAACGATGCCACCGAGACGGCTGATATCGATGAAATCCGCAAATTCTTCACCATAGCCGAAAGTCCCCGAGGCAGTCATTACGGGGTTCTTCAGCGTGAGATTATGTACTTTGACTTCGAGCATTTCGTAAATATTATAAGTGATTAGTGATTAGTGACTAGGACCTTTCAAATCAACAATTGTTAGGTCGCATGATTCAGCCAATCCATTTGGTCAAATTGCGGGCGTCGAATACGGGACCCTCTTTGCAGACGCATTTGTGCCCCTCGTCGGTGTCGCAGACGCAGCAGAGACAAGCCCCGATGCCACAAGCCATCATATTTTCCAACGACACTTCGCAACGCACGTCGGCTTTGAGCGCTTCGCGAGCGATGGCTTTCATCATGGGCGTAGGGCCGCAGGTCTGGATAATGTCGTAGTTGGATACTTGGAACAGTGAATGTTGCGTAACGAGACCTTTCTCGCCCAAAGAACCGTCTTCAGTGGCGAAAGCCAAGGTGCCGTAGGGCTTGAAAGCGTCGCGCACGGGGATAAGGTTAGCGTTTCTGCCGCCTAGGAGAATGGTGGGATGCACGCCTTTCTCATTATAGCATTTCGAGAGATGGAGTAGGGGAGCGATGCCGGCGCCACCGCCCACCAGCAATGGATTCTTGGCATCGGTAGCGAAGCCGTGTCCAAGCGGATAGATGACATTTAGCTTGTCGCCCTCTTTCAGTGTGGCAAGTTGGCGCGTGCCTTTGCCTACGACTTGAATCAAAAGGGTCATCGTGCCTTTATCGGCATCCACATCGTGGATGGAAATAGGACGACGCAGCATCACTTCGCGTGTGCCTTTTATTTCTATTTCCACAAATTGTCCTGGGAGGATAGTCTCCATGTTTCCAGGATGTTGCAACGTGAGGGTGAAGTAATGCTCACCCAACTGTTCGCGTTTTGCGATTGTAAAATCAGCGATTTGTTTCATATTGCAAAAATACTATTTTTTAATGAATAGTGAATGGTGAATCGTAAATTTGTGAATAGTGAAAGGTGAATAGAAAAGCAACTTCCTAAAATTATAGATTCCTTATTCCATTCGTCCATTGGAACTTAATTGCAATTCACTTTTTTTTCGTATCTTTGCCCAAAAATAAAAATAATTATATGGAAATACTTAGCAATAGAATTCTCAAAATGGCAGAGAGCGAAACCCTCGCCATGACTGCCAAGGCGCGCGAACTGAAAGCGCAAGGAAAAGACGTCATCAGTCTTTCTATCGGCGAACCCGACTTTAACACTCCCGATGCAGTGAAAGATGCAGCCAAGCAAGCCATCGACGACAACTTCACCCATTATCCTCCCGTACCGGGCTATCCCGATTTGCGGGAAGCCATCTGCAAAAAGTTCAAACGCGACAACAACCTCGATTTCAAACCCGAACAAATCGTCGTATCCACGGGTGCCAAGCAGAGCATCTACCAGCTGGTGCAATGCCTCATCAATCCTGGCGACGAGGTCATCATTCCTACTCCTTTTTGGGTATCCTACAAGGAAATCGTGCGCGTGGCAGAAGGCAAATGCGTCTATGTGAAGACCTCCATCGAGAACGATTTCAAGGTTACTCCCGAAAAACTGGAAGCCGCCATCACTCCCAAGACCAAGCTCGTCATGTTCAGCAGTCCCAGCAATCCCACGGGCATGCTTTACACGAAGGAAGAGCTGAAAGGCATCGCCGAAGTTGTCGCCAAACACGACAACCTCTTTGTGATGGCTGATGAAATCTACGAGCACATCAACTTTGTGGGCAAACATGAAAGCATCGCCCAGTTCGACTGCGTGAAGGACCGTGTCATCACCATCAACGGAGTTGCCAAGGGCTTCGCCATGACAGGTTGGCGTATCGGATTTATCGCCGCTCCTATTGTTATCGCAAAGGCTTGCAATAAGTTGCAAGGTCAGGTTACCAGTGCCACCTGCTCCATCGCCCAGAAAGCTACCGTATGTGCAATGTTGATGGATCCCGCCACCAGCGAGGACATCATCAATATGCGCAACATCTTCCAGCAGCGTCGCGACATGGTCTATAAGATGCTGTGCGACATCCCAGGCTTGAAGGTGCGTCTGCCGCAGGGCGCTTTCTATTTCTTCCCCGACGTGAGCAGCTATTATGGCAAGAGTTTCAATGGCAAGAAGATTGAGAACTCCACTGACATGGCGTTCTATCTGTTGAACGAAGCCAATGTGGCAACCGTGATGGGTAGCGCTTTTGGCGACGATGCTTGTATCCGCCTGAGCTACGCCACCAGCGAAGAGTTGCTTAGAGAAGCCCTCCGTCGCATCAAAGAGGCATTGCTGAATCTGAAATAAGATTGGTACAACATAATTAATAGCGGGGCTCGTTCATTCGAACGAGCCCCGTTATTTGCTAAGAACAATTTATTTATTCATCTCATAAGACATATAATCCAAAATAAACGAAGATGCTTGCTGAATGGTTTTCTCGTCGGGACAGAGGAAAACCAAGACGGTCATTTCTTGTGGTGATCCAGAGATTAGATAGGTTCCGTTGTCTCCAGGAAGTGCATCTGCTCTTAAAGAGGTAAATTGCACAGTTGTCGGCTTTTTGTCTGGATTGTCCTCTTTTTTGGAAACGTTTATTTCCATGTGTTTCACAGATTCAAGAAACATTTGTATCGAAGGTTTTTCTTTCTGTAGCGTATCTTTGCTCGCTCTTTGTATTTCTTTTATTATGTGGAACTTGTCGTTAAAGGGTTTGTAGTATTGATAGCGCTCCCCCGTTTTGTCATTCTTGTAGGGTAAAGAAACTAAGGTCTTCATCAGATTGCGGTAGGTCATGGAATCTTGAGCCACGAGCATGGTGATGGTCGCCGTTGTCTTATTGCCGATAGGGTAGTTCTCGATGCACGTCGCTGTGATGCTGGGTAGTTCTACAAACTTTTTGTAGAGTGCTGTCTGAGCCGACAATTCACAGGTGGCGAGCAAAGCAAGTGCCACCAATAGGATGTTTTTCTTCATAATAAGGATTATTTTAATGTTAAGATTACTGATTGCATTTGCTGGATAACTTCGTCGGCATTGCAGTTGTTTTCGCAATAGACGCGTATGCCTTCGCTGGTTTCGCTGTAGGCGTAGGTTCTTGCTGTATGTTGAACAGGCTTGGAGGGGGATGAAACTTGTGGTATTGGCTGAGATACTGGCTGTTGTACATCAGCCTTTGCGATATAAGATGGTTTTGTTTCTTGTCGAGGATAGAACATGATGCAGGTAGCAATTACGGCGATTATTCCCATTGCGGCAATGCTTAACCGTAAGGCAAGAGGGCGGATTCTCCTTTGGTTTTGAGGAAGGATTGACTCTTGCAGAATCTTTTCTCGGTTGGCATGATGAATTTGTTCGATGGTGTTTTCGATATCGTTCATGGGATTATTGATTGTTTGAAATGTCTGACAGTTTTTTCTTGATGCGTGCGATGCGTGTCTGGATATTTGTTTCGGTGGTTGAAAGCATTTGGGCAAGTTCCTGTTGTTTCCATCCTTCCAAATAAAGTCGTAGCAATTTTTTGTCCTTTGGTGGCAATTGTTGTATGAGTTCGTTGAGTTCTTCGATGGCTTCTTGAGTGTCAATGTGATGAGGGATTTCAAGACCTTCCATCGGCATGGTTTCAATTTGGCGGTTTTTCTTTCGACGCCATGAGATGGCAGTGTTCATGGCTATGCGCCATACCCATGTAATTGCCTTGCATTGAGGTTGGTAGTCCTTCCACCCAATCCAAAGATTCAAGATGATGTCTTGCCTCAAGTCTTCCCTATCCTCTGTCGAGTGGCAGAAAGAATGGCAAATACGGTTTATTGCCGAGGAGTGTTGTTCGATAAGGGTAAGAAATGGGTGTGTAATCATACCTTTATTAAACGCAAAGCAAAGGAAAAAATCACACCTTTTTCAAATAAGCATATAAAAAAAGGCATAGAGCCTGAAGCCCTATGCCTTTTCGATAGTTGATAACTATTGTTAGTCTTAATCTTCTTCGTAGATGAGGAGTTCACCGTTGGCGTAGAAGAAGAGGAGCGGAGCTTTTTCATGTTTCTTGAAGAGCCAGCAACCGCCGTTCTCTTTGTCGATTTCCATGGTAACATACTTGCTCGATACGGGAGTTTCCGCCAGGAGGTGGTCGTCTTTGTCGAAAATCTGCAAGTAGTTGTCCTTCTCGCCTTTGTCAACCAGCATGTAGATGTAGTCGCCGCTTACTGCGAAGGTGATCATCTCGGTGTGGTAGGTGTCGCGTACATAGTTTCTCACTACTACGATATCGGTGCAGTGCCAGTCGTACCAGTAGTTATGGCAGTAGAGCCAGAATCCGGGCCAGTAAACGATGGGAGGAGGCAGAGGGTGCCAAAACACCGGACGCATGTGCATCATGTGGTGATGGTGCGGGTGATGGAAGTAAGGAGCGGGGTGGATGGGACGCATAGATGGCGGAGGAGTGCCGCCAGGACGGCCGGCGCGTGAGTAGTTGGGTGCAACTCCACCTTTTATTGGGCGTGCGGGAGCTACGCCGGCACGGCTTGTCCCATTGCCAGGACGACCAGCGGGAGATGCGTTGGAACCACCGTTAGGACCCATGTCGCCTTTTCTCATGCTGGAGTTTGAAGGACGGGCGGCTGCTCTGTTGTCGTTGGAAGGACGAGAGTAGCTGCTAGGGCTGGAAGAAGAGGAAGAGGGGCGCGAATAAGTTGCGGTGCGTGAAGAACCAGAGTTGCGGCTGCTCGACGAAGGTCTTGAGTAGGAACTGCTTGAGCGGGAGCTACTGCTTGAGGGACGCGAGTACGATGAGCTGGAGCGCGAACTACTGCTGCTCGATGGACGCGAATACGATGAGCTTGAGCGTGAGCAGCTCGAGGAACGTGACATGCTTGAGCTGGAGTGGCTCGAAGCGGAGCTTGAAGGACGACTTCCGCCACCGGAACGGCCGCCGCCACCGGGACGTTGTGCCAAGGCTGGCATTGCACTCAGTGTGGCACAGAGCATCATCAATGCGAAAAATTTCTTGGTCTTCATGATATTTATTTTTTAATGTTGTTTGTAGAATTGGAGGCTCTCTGACAAGATTAGTCTATCAGCCTTTCATAATATAAGTACAGTTCGATTTGCTTTTATTGCATCACTTGCTTTTTTATTTTTCTGATGCGTTCGGCGGACTGATGGATGCGTTCGGGCGAGATTTCGCCGCTTTCTACCATTTGCTTGATGATTTTCACGGTGGTAGGAACCACGTTTTCATCGTATTTAGATCCATTGTTGCTCAGGCAGAGCATATCTACGCCGGATCGGATGGCGAGGCGAATGGCCTCTTCGAAACCGTACTGTTTGGTGATGGCACCCATAGCGAGGTCGTCGGTTACGATGACTCCTTCAAACCCCATTCCTTCGCGCAGCATGGCGGTGTTGACGTGGTTTGACAAAGAGGTTGGGTATTTCTCGTCAAGTTGGCGAACCATCAAATGTCCAGTCATTACCATGGGAACTACTCCTTGGGCGATGAGGTGTTGGTAGGGTATCAGTTCGTTTTCCGACCAGGTGTCGGAGATGTCCACCAAACCTTGATGAGTGTCGCCCGCCGCGCTTCCGTGTCCGGGAAAGTGCTTCATGCAGCCAACTATGCCGCTATTCTTCAGGGCGTCGAGCCAGATGCCGCAATAGTCAGTTACCACGTTGGGGTCGGAAGAGAAGCTGCGGTTTAACTTTCCGATGACGGGGCAGTTGGGATTGACATCCACGTCGGCCACGGGGGCGAAATCGAGGTTGATGCCTACCTTCTTCAGCATAGATGCGGTAAGTCTTGCATAATGGCTTACGCTGTCTTTGCTTCCCTTAGCCATGGCTTTGGCGGAAGGAATGGTTTCAAATCCATATTCGGGTTTCAGTCGGCTTACCTTGCCGCCTTCTTGGTCCACGCCAATCAGCAATTGGTTGTTGGCGTAAGATTGCAGCGACTTGCATAGTTCCGTCAGCTGTTTTACGCCGGAAATATTGCGCTGGTGCTTGCCTGTGGGAGCGTCGTACTCAAAAAGGATGACACTGCCCACATGGTATTTTTGGATGTCTCTAATAATGTGGTTGTCTTTCTCGAGTTTTGTGCCACGGAAACCTACCATCAGCATTTCCCCGATATCCTCGTCAAGGTTGTTGGTAGGTACGACGGCTGCCGTGGTTTCGGATTTCAGTTGCAGCTGGTTGTTGCGCGGATTCTGTCCGCAGGCGGTGATCGCCATCGCAAATAAAAGCAGATTCAAAAGTATGGTTTTTCTCATGGGGTATGATATTAGAAAATCAAGTGTTAAGCTAATAGTTCGTTCTTTCAATTCAACGATTCGACAATACTAATTTAATTCGAATGGTATGCGGTGCTGCAGCGCCCTGCCCAAAGTGATTTCATCGGCATATTCAAGGTTGTCGCCCACGGCGATGCCTCGTGCGATGGTGGTTACCTTTACGCCAAGGGGTTGCAACTGCTTGTTGAGGTAGAAATTGGTGGTGTCGCCTTCCATGGTGGTGGGAAGGGCGAGAATGACTTCATCAACGTGTGCGGGATTGCTTTCTTGGATGCGTTTCAGCAGGGAATCAATATTGAGGTCGCGAATGCCGATGCCGTCGATGGGTGAGATTACCCCACCCAGCACATGGTAGAGCCCTCGGTATTGTTGGGTATTCTCGATTGCCATCACTTCTTGCACGTTTTCCACCACGCAGATGATGTTTTGCTGTCGTTTGGGGCTGCTGCACACAGGACATAGTTCCGTGTCGCTGACGCAGTTGCAAATCTTGCAGTGGTGCAGGTCGGTTTTCAGTCGCATGAGTGCGGAACAAAAATCCGCCACTTCGCTTTCCTTGCATCCCATGAGGTGCAGCGCATAGCGCAACGCCGACCGTTTGCCAACACTGGGCAGGCTTGAGAGCTGGTCAACAGCTTGTTCCAATATGGCTGATGGGAGTGTCAAAGGATGAGTATAGATTTGGAGATTAGAAGATTTGAGATTTGTAGGGGCGACTATTCAATTCACTGGTCACTAATCACTATTCACAATATAATTTCCAAGGTTTCGGGGTCTTTTTTATTGAATTTGCAAAGATACAAATTAAAATTAAATTGGGGAGAATGATTATTCTATTCACTAAAATTTCGTACATTTGTAGTTCCCTATCAAATGTAAAATCATATTTGTATTAACTTAAATAATTGGAAATTATGGCGAAAGAAATGAATGACGCTGAAGCTATGCGTTTGGAAAAAATCAAGATTCTGCAATCTACTTTGGACAAGATTGAGAAAAACTATGGTAAAGGTTCCGTCATGAAGTTGGGCGACCGTCCGGAAGACGATTTCGAAGTTGTTCCTACGGGAAGCATCAACCTTGATGCCGCATTGGGTGTAGGCGGTTTTCCCAAGGGTCGTATCATTGAGATCTTCGGACCGGAATCGTCGGGAAAGACAACCCTTGCGACGCATGCCATTGCGGAGTGCCAGAAGAAAGGCGGCATCGCCGCTTTCATTGATGCGGAGCATGCTTTCGACCCATATTACGCCAAGAAACTCGGTGTGGATACCGACAACCTTCTTATTTCGCAGCCCGACAATGGTGAGCAGGCTTTGGAAATTGCCGACAACCTCATCCGTTCCGGTGCCATCGATATCATTGTAATCGACTCTGTTGCGGCTCTTACTCCCAAGGCGGAGATTGACGGCGAGATGGGCGATTCGAAGATGGGTCTCCAGGCTCGTTTGATGAGCCAGGCCATGCGCAAGCTTACCGCCACCATCAGCAAGACCAAGTGCTGCTGCATATTCATCAACCAGTTGCGTGAAAAGATTGGCGTGATGTTTGGCAATCCCGAGACTACCACCGGCGGCAACGCCTTGAAGTTCTACGCTTCGGTGCGTATCGACATCCGTCGCATCCAGGCCATCAAAGACGGCGATCAAAATATTGGCAACCGCGTGAAAGTCAAGGTTGTGAAAAACAAGGTGGCGCCTCCATTCCGTTCTTGCGAGTTCGACCTTATGTTTGGCGAAGGCATTTCCCACATTGGCGAAATCATCGATTTGGGTGTGGAATTCGACATCATCCACAAGAGTGGTTCCTGGTTCAGTTACGGCGATTCCAAGTTGGCGCAAGGCCGCGAAAGCCTCAAGCAGTTGTTGAGAGACAACATCGAGCTGTGCGACGAATTGGAACAGAAGATTCGCGAAGCGCTGAA
>JAZLKZ010000083.1:0-5233 GCA_045597845.1 Bacteroidales bacterium
ATCTGTCGTTGCCATCCAAATTGACGGCACCAATACTTCCATCAGGATATTGTGTGCGTTGTACTCTTGTGATGGACGAAAGACCTGATAGCTGCCAATTAGAGCCCAAATAGCCCCTTCCAGACGAACTGTTATATACAATAGCAAGATTGGGCTGTACTCCTTTGGTTCCAGGAACCACATCAATGGGAATGCTATAAGTAGCCATTCCCATAGGAGAAACACTGACATCTCCGGCTAACGAACCTACGATGCCATTTGATTGTGCAAGAACAGTATTAGTGATGAAGGATGCAATAATACACAACAATCCCGTGACGATGTGTAAATGCCTATGTAAACAAGCGAGCTTATTCATTATTATTCCTTTATGATTTTATTTGAGTAAACTTTATTTTTGTTTTGGAATTCAATCAGATAAACCCCATTGGGTTGCCCTGACAAATCCAGGTCGAAAGCATGGCTTTCACAAACCCCTTCCATCAGAAGGGTTCCTTTTAAATCAAACAGTCTGTAATGGCCCAATACGCCATCAGGCTGTCCCATTTCAAAACGGATTACCCCCTTTGTGGGGTTAGGAAACAAGGTCATGCGATTACCATCGGGCAATTCATCCGTAAATAATGGAATAGCATCGCCTTTTTGATCGCCCCTCGTTAGGGTTACTACACTTCTTCTGATACGATTTCCTGCCTGGTCATAATCATATTCGTATGAAAGGGACTGTGCCATTAATCCCATGCCACAAAGCAGTAACAAACTCAATAATAGACTAATTCTTTTCATATTACAATCAATTTAAAACTTCAAATTCACCATAATACTCATCTCCATTGGAGAGTGTAAATGTGACAATGTAAGTCCCTGCATTAGGGATGTAGACCTGTAGGCCATTCGGTGTAAGCACCGAAAGGAATTGCACTGAAGTACCTGAAATTGTGGAAACTTCAATAGAGACTTGCCCAAGATTCTCATTGAACACCACCGTAAGCACATGGCCGTCAAGAGTAGGAACAATACTACCGCTTTTGTCAAAACTGCCATGTAAAACCTTCTCTTTTACTTCAAGAGGAATACCTTTTACTTTCTCTTTTCCCGTTCTGGCTATGTCATTGGCATAGCACAATGCTCCCGAAAAGACTAAGCAGAGCATCAGAATCAATTTTGTTACTTTTTTCATCGTGTATTAGGTTTAAAAACACGATGCAAAAGTACTGGGGCTCTAAAACCCCTGCAAGAATATGTTGGTTAAGATTGGTTAGGGTTTTTGACTAACGTCTTATTAATCAAATGAATGAAGAATCCTTGGCCATATCCATCAAGGTGATGGGAAGTGGATTATCGCTGCCAAATATCTTACGCATTTTACCATTGCGTTGAAAAACGGCATTGTAGGTGCGCTGCATCAAAGCTGCAATGTCGGCATCAGTCAGCCCCAACAGATAAAGGCAACAATAGTCAAGGTCGCTATTGGTAAGTCCTGGATAGGCCTTTTTTAGACGAACGGTAAATTGTCCGAAATGACGGTCAACTGCCAAACGCAGGTCTAACAATTGTTGTTTGTCCAAAGCAGAATCCTTATAGATGATATAATCAATTTTCGATTTGAACTGCCCTTCGTTCACCCGATCCATGATGAGACGGCATATAGGTTCTTCATCAAAAGATGCAGCAACTTCGGTTTTTGCAGCCAAATCATCCAATTGCTTGATTTGGTCTTTCAGTTCGCGCACTTCTTGGTTGCTTCGTTTCAGCTGGCCAGATATGGCAGATTGTTCCATTCGATGAGTTTGTCGCTCGGCTTCAAGCACTTCAGCGTGCTGCTTATCTCTTTCTTCCAATTCTTTTCTTGCCTGGGCCTCTTTTGCTTCTATTTCCTGTTGGTGATGTTTTTCTTTATCTTCCAAGGTCTTTTCCGCTTCAGCTTGTCGCCGTTTCAACTCTTCCTTGTGTTGTTGCTCTGTTTTTCCAAGTATTCTATCAGCTTCCTCTTGCTGCTCCTTAAGAAGTTTCTTGCTTCTCAGTTTTGCCATAATAAGGATAGCTAAAGCAATCACAATAGCAATAGGTACAATAACTTCAATTGTTTTTCTGATAGACTTTTCTCGTGCTTTTTCAGCCTCATTTTTCAGTTTTTGGTTCGTATATGACTTAAACAGGTCATCAAGCTGAGAAACCAAAGCCTTGTTCTGCGCTTCGGATTTCTTCTGTAAAGCCATAAAACGCAAACATCTATCTAATTTTTCATTATCTCCAATACTATCATAGATAGTTCGCAAACATTCAGCAGCAGGAATTTTCAAAGCTATATCATCTTCATTTTCGAATAAGGGTTCCAAATAATACAAGGCTGAATCATATACCCCTTCTTCAGCAAACATAGCACCAATGGTAAGAAATCGGGTTTTTCTCTCTTCTTTGTCATCCGCATCAACAAGAATCCGCCTTAATACAGCCAAAGAATGGTCTATTCCTAATCCTAATTGATAGTCGCAAAGAGCCTTGGATGCGGCCAAATCCCTATAACTTAGATTATTAGAACTGGGCATAGCCTCAAGAGCTTGTCCATAGCAATCTCTCATTTTTTCTTTATCTCCCAGCTTGTCATACTGCATACCCAAACGAGTAAGTATATTTGAAACACCTTGTGGCGATGTTGACTCTATTTTGCAATAAACAAGGGCTTTTTTATAACAGACAATAGAAGACTCCATCATAAATTGCTCTGAAAACATATCCCCAAGACGGTTACCAATATACGCCATAAACTGAGCCTTTTTTCCTACCAATTCCTTTTCCTCAAAATGTTCCTCCATCACCTCTAATGCCTTCAGGTATTCCGCACAAGCCTGCACTACATTTCCCTGCTCATAATGCCCAACCCCATTGATATAATGCGCCCGCGCATCCAAAAACACATTCTGTTTTTGTATAACCACTTCACGTTTGTTCGCATCGTGTTGGTTCACAATCAGCGAATCAAAAAAATCCACCGCTTGTAGCAAATCCTCTCTGTTGGTCTGCTCACAGTCGTTTTTATAAAGTAACTCCGAAATCAGCACCTGGCAATAGTGCCCGTCAAAAGTATCAAGTTCTTTCGCCTCAAGACCAACAACAAACTCCTGTAGCAACACAAAAGCACTATCAGCCTGCCGCCACATCAGCGAGTCAATCCCTGCCAATGCCGCATGAGTATATTCCCCTGCCCTTCTGGCCGTTGTGCCCTCTCTCCACTACAATAGGGGAAAAGCAGCAGCACCAACATTATACCTATGACATTCAAGCACTTGTTCATGTTCCTCACTTACGTGACACTTTCCAATGAAACCACCCCAGAACTGAAGTCCAGGGTGGCTTCGTTTTCAATCGTTATTCATTCCACCAAACTCTCGTTTGCCTCGTGTCGCCATGCGACATCCTGGCCAATTCCTTGGTGTAGTTCTCGTAGTTGTATTCGATTTCCTTTTGGGGATATTCCATGCGGAACGAAGTCAGCTTGGAGTGGTTGGTGGTAGTGGGCGTCGCCATGGTGCGGCGTGCCAAGGCCCAGGCTTCCCAAGGCTGGCGGAAGAGGTTGAGCCAACGTTGCTGGTAGATAAGTGTCAAGTAGGACTCGTTAGAATAATCGAACTCGGAGTTCATGTACACGGCTTTGTTCATCACGTCAGAAGCCATCTTATAGCCCAAAGACCAGATGTCCAACGAGCCGACATAGCTGGAATACTGCGGATAGAAAAACGTCCAACGGCTGGTGTTTTGCGGGATGTGTGCCCAGAAGAGACACGACTGGTAGATCCCTTGGAAGAGCATCTGGTCAAGGTCCATGCCCGAGAGAGTGATGCCACCGATGCCACGTGCCCCAATCTCGGCTTTCATGAAGAGCACATCGGCGTAGGTGATCAGAATCTGCGGCATATATTTCTCGTCGCGGGTGAGGTAGTAGTTGAACGGTGAATACATACACGAAGGGCCTTTGAAGGTATAGCTGCCATCACGGCTCTGGGCGTAGGGAGAACCACCTTCGGTAGGCGTCTCAATGGTGCGTATTTGCGGGTAAGGTCGCCAAGCACCATCAGGACAGCTGTCGTTCTTGTGGCTGGTGTCGAAGAAGAGGTAGGCGCGATAATCATAGATGCCGCTACCATCCAAGTCGTTGGTCGAAGAAAGGCAGCTCCATACGGTCTCGCCCATGCGCAGGTGCTTGTGCTCGCGGAACGACCAATTGATGTCCCAGCTGGTACCCAACACACTGGGCCACAAGCAAATGCCTCCTCCGGTAACTCCACCGCCCGATGTACTCATTTTGGAGTACATATAGTTGTAGGCTTCTACCAACAAAGGCGTGGCAAAGTCAGGATCCTTGTCGTACATGCGCAGGCCATGTCGCAAAATGAGCGAGTTGGCAAACTCGGCCCAAAGCGTATAGTCGTTGTTGAGCAGCACATCGTAGGGCAACTTGTAATATTCGTTGCCATTGGCTGTGGTGACGGAGTCGGCATGCAAGAGGTCGCGCGACCATACCAGTTCTTCCAACAGCGATTTGTAGATGCTCTCTTGGGTGTCCCATTCAGGCTTCATCGTGGCTTGCGACGCGGGGTCCTCCCAGATACGAGCCGCCTGTGAGTAAGGCATATCGCCGAAGACGTCGGTCACCTTGAACGTCTGGTAAGCCTTCATAATGTTAAGTTGGGCACGAACTTTGTCGCATACGGCATTATCGGTCTGTTCCTCACCATAAGCGTCGAAACGTTTTTCAAGCTCACGGATGTTGGACAACATGAGGTAATAGTTCGTCCAAAGCTCTGAGGTTCCTATCTGCGAGTTACCCCATGACTCCGACGTCAAGGCGCCGAGCTCCGTCTCGGGATACCAAATCTCGTTTTGCAGATAGAACTGTTCGTTCATGCTTTGTTGCAACGAACCCACCACGCCGTTAAACAAACCCTCGATGGTCGTTCCCGGAGGCGAGAATGGGTCTACATTCATCTCTTCGAATTTCTTTGTGCAGGAAGTCGCTATCAAAGCGATTGTACTGAGTATGATGATGCTTTTCTTCATAGAAGATTGTTATTTGATTGTTACTATTAAATTCATTTTGTTATCACAAGTTTACCTTTCTCAACACATTGTCCGCAACGGATAGTGTAGATGTATACACCTGCAGCTAAGCCTCGAAGATCCAAGACTTTGCTGTTTTGTACACCTTCGAGTTCCTTGGATAGTACGTTAACTC
>JAZLKZ010000084.1:0-2158 GCA_045597845.1 Bacteroidales bacterium
GTTGCTGCGGTGCTGCGTGGACTCTTGCAACGTTACCTTATTCCACGCAATAAAGTCGGCCGAAACACGTTATATTTTGTGTAAGGCAACCGCTTTATGCCTTGGGTGCGGGATGGCAGGGAAGGGTGAAAAGGAGCTTGCTATTCGATTCCACTCTCCCTGCAATGGCACCCTCTTTTTATGCCCCTACACGACGGCGCACAAACTCGTGCGGGGCTTCGTCAGATGAAATACATACGTTTTAGTTTGTTCATACTGTCGTATCGGAGGTCTGCAATTGGACTATTTAACTAATTGCAACGCATGTATATGTACCATTGTCGTAGTGTATTGCCACAACATAGCCTTCGTCAGCTTTTTGTTTCGCCCACACTTTTGCCTCATTACTATCTTTCGTAGTAATAGTTTGGGTGTCTTTTGAAGCCGGAGATAACGAGGCCGCATCATCATTGGTGATATACACATCTACACCTTGTTCTGAAAGAGCCAACATATTGCCAACAAAAGCATCCCATTCTGCATTGTTGCGCAGTGTGATTTGGTGAGCTACGCCGTCAACGGTGTAGCTCACCGTACGTACGGTACCAACTTCCACGGCAGAGTTTGGCAAATCCATAATGTTTTCTTTCTGGCAGCTAACAGCCATCGTTGCCAGCACGGCAAAGAGCGCCACTGAAATGAATTGTTTTCTCATAATATGTATTTTATTGTTAATAAGAGATTTCAAAGATCTCTTTGTCAAGTATTGCGTCATATTGTTTCTCGTTCATGGAATGGAATAAGCAAATAGTCATATTCTTCCTTGAGAAAACCATCAGATTCCACAAGTATGTGTTCCCGCCTAATGTAGAATCCTTTTCAGCTTTGTATTCAAAGGTCTTATCCGATACGAATGCACTCCTAAATTCTTCTGGAATTTGCTCGACAGAAGGTATTTGCAAGTCCAAACATACCTTATTCCACAAAGAAGTATCTTTTGTTTCAATCAAAGTTGCATCAACAAATACAGTGTCGTTCACCTTGAACTTCTTGACAAAAGAGACATCTATTCCTTCAACATGCTCGTAGCGTGAATAGATTGCACTAACCTCGTCGGACGGGAAGATGCGATGCCATCTATGCGCAACGGTAATTGCACCCAGGGACACAACTAAAATCACGCAAAAGAAGCCCCAAAACCTTATTATGTTCTTTGGAATATTCATACTTTTTCGATAGCCATTCGGACAGTTTCGCAGATATGCTGGTTACCGGCTTCACTTGACGAGGTAATTTGGTCATACAAAGGAGCTGACAGTGAAGACGAATAAGACAGGCAGCAACCAACAAAAATGCAGGCGGCCACCACGCTTCGCCGTATGCTGGCGTATATGCGGTAGCGCTTGCAGCGACGTCCAAGTTTTTCCTTGTCTTGCTCTGCAAGGAGGGAAATATACACCATGTCGTCGGGAGTGAGCGTCTGCAATCTTTGGGATGGATGGTTGTTCATATTCTTATAATTTGACGTTTGCATTTTTTTTCAGTTTTTCAATAATGCGGTGTCGGAGCACTACCGCACTATGGTGTTTGATGCCAAGTTCTTTGGAAATGTCTTCTGCCGAGTAGCCTTGGGCCATTAGATAGAATGCGCTACGTTCATGAGCGGTGAGTTGCGAGGCGAGGGAGTCGATTGTGTCTCGCAAGTTGCTGTTGTCTGGTTCACTGATAGAGTCTGTCATATTTTCGTCGATTGGGAGCAGTTGGTGGGTGCGGCGGCGATAGTTTAGGTGTGAGAATACGCTATGGCAATGCCATGCCACCCATGCCTTCTCTTGGAAGTGAGATGCGCCTTTGCGCAGCGTTGGAAGATAGTGCCAAAGAGAGATGTAACAATCCTGCCGCAGTTCGGCACTGCGGTTCTCGTCACCCAATGTATGTCGCGAACAAAGCCAGTCAATAAGGGATTTGTGTCGTTCTATTAGGTTGTTGAACTCGTCATATTGTTGACGGGCATTATTGTCCATTAGCAAAGTCTTCTATATAATAATAACAAATTTTTGAGGCAAAAATATACAAGGGTATAAAAAAAAATGAAATTTTATTCATTACGATGCCAATCCTCTCAACTCCCAGAACAAATCAGCCTCAACTTGTCCCGTTTTTTTTCAACCCGCACTTT